>DAOORG010000021.1:0-3448 GCA_035389165.1 Chitinophagales bacterium | reverse complement strand
GCCGTATTCTTTTGGGTGAGTGGTTTTGACATCATTTATGCGTTGCAGGACGAACAATTCGATAAAGAAAATAACCTGTATTCAATTCCGGCTTATTTCGGACAAAACAAAGCAAAATGGATTTCCCGATTTTTGCATGTATGCAGTTTTCTGTGTTTATTAGGAGCAGGTATTTACGGAAATTTTATTTTTATCTATTGGCTGGGTTTTGTCGTATTTTCGGGCTTGTTAGTCTATCAGCATTCATTGGTGATACGATTTGGTTTGCAAAAAATTGATCTTGCCTTTTTTACCACCAACGGTATTGCCAGTGTGTTGTTTGGTGTATGTGTGATTACCGAAATTATCATGCATTTTTAAAATAATTTTCACGCAATTCCGAAGTTTCGGAACGCAAAGAACGCAAAGTAATCATGTTAATCATATTCATCAAATAAATCAAGGTTCAGACAAAAATGTCCAAAATTCTCGCCATAGATTACGGAACCAAACGAACCGGTTTTGCCATTTCTGATGAAAGCAAAATTTTTGCTTTTGGTTTATCCACGCAGGAAACAAAAAATAATATTACTTATCTGGAAACGATTATTCCAAAAGAAAAAATTGACACCATCGTTATTGGAATTCCTAAAAAACTGAATAATGAGCTTGCGGAAATTGTTCCTAAAATTGAACTTTTCAAACGACAGATGAAGAATAAGTTTCCGGATATTAAAATTATAGATGTTGACGAACGTTTCACTTCAAAAATGGCATTTCAATCCATGATTGATAATGGAATGAGCCGTAAAGACAGGCAAAATAAAGCATTGGTGGATGAAATTTCAGCTACTATTATATTACAAGGTTTCTTGGAGACACTATAATTTACTAACTTTACGCCATAATCTGAATTGCTTATTCCTTATTTCTTAATACTTATCACGAAAGAATGATTTTACCTGTTACTTTATATGGCGACCCGGTTCTGAAGAAAAGAGCAGAAGCTATTGCCGCTGATTTCCCGAATCTCGAAGAGGTCATTAAAAATATGTGGCAAACCATGTATGTAGCTTCCGGCGTTGGGTTGGCTGCTCCACAGGTAGGTATGTCTATCCGATTGTTTGTAGTCGATACAGAACAGTTGGCAGAAAAACGTAAAAAAGAATTTAAAGGAATCAAGAAAGTATTTATCAATCCAACCATTCTGGAAGAAAGCGGTGAAGCCTGGAAATATGAAGAAGGCTGTTTAAGTATTCCCGGAATTCGAGAAGATGTATTTCGTGAACCGGTTGTCAAAATTCATTATTTCGATGAAAATTTCAAAGAATATACAGATACATTCGACGATATCAACGCTCGTGTCATACAGCACGAATACGATCATATAGAAGGAATCTTGTTTACAGATAAATTAAAACCACTCAAGAAAAAATTACTGCTGCCAAAACTTGCTAAAATTTCACGAGGTGAAGTTGATGTGGATTACCGTGTTAAAGCCTATAAGAAACCATAAAACCTAAAAGGAATTTATTTAAGAAGTAGAAAACTTCAAACTTTTAAGCGTTTGAGTTCTATTTCTTTTTCTTCTTTGCTTTAATATCCTTGATGAATCTTGCCCAGGCAAACGGATCAGTTAACGAAATTCCCGGACGCTGGTTGCCATTTCGGTTGTAGTAATAACCAACTTGCGATTGAACATACTGATTGAAATTCTCTTTACCATCAAAATTGGTCTTCTTGGAAATTTCATCCGTCAGGATAGATTGCTCTATAGTATTTTGTGCCAGTTCCTGTAAGTTATTTGGAATATCCAGGTTCAGCATCGCTTGTCTCAACTGACTTGGTGTTGGCAATGGCCTGATAGTCGTATTGGGTAACTGATAAACTTCTCTTTCCAATCCAATTTCTTTTGTAAAACTGGAACCTTCCAAATCTGCAGGAATAGCTACCTTAAACGTGATATAGCCTAATGACTTTACCAGAATGGTATCACCTTTTGCTGCGGCAAACGTAAAAAATCCGTCATAACCGGTTATCGTTCCGCGATTTTCATTTTGGATATAAACGGCACACAACGGCACAACTGCACCGGTTTCCACATCACGTACAAATCCGGAAAATTGTATAATATCTTTAGCCGTTATCGCCAGAAAAGCGCAACAATTCAACAATAAAACGGCAATAAATTTCTTCATTCTCATATATCCTACCAAAATTAATACCAATATTTGGTTATTACTACACTTTACAATATTATAATGTTTTTTAACAATCAAGCCAAGATTTTCGAAGTACGGTATATTTGACTGTTCAGGCACGATAAAACCACGTATTTCTTTAGTAACTTTGCGCAACTTAAACTGATTTACATGGAATACATCAAACCGGCTATCGAACAAAATAAAGACCGTTTTATACAAGAATTAATAGATTGGCTCAAAATTCCTTCGGTTTCTGCCGACCCGAAATTTAAAGATGATGTGCTTTTGGCTGCAGATTATCTGAAAACTCAATTCGAAAAAGCCGGAATGGAAAATGTGCAATTATTGCCTACCAAAGGTTATCCGGTGGTGTATGCAGATAAAATTACCGATGCTTCCAAACCAACGGTTTTAGTATATGGCCATTACGATGTGCAGCCAGCCGATCCGTATGAGCTGTGGACTTCACCACCGTTTGAACCGGTTGTAAAAAAGACAGATGCACATCCTCAGGGAGCAATTTATGCGCGAGGTGCTTGTGATGATAAAGGACAAGTGTATATGCATGCAAAAGCACTGGAAATGATGTTATCGAATAATGATTTGCCATGTAATATCAAAGTGATAATAGAAGGTGAAGAAGAAGTCGGTTCGGCGCATTTGGCAGATTTTTTGAAAGAAAACAAAGACAAATTAAAAGCAGATGTGATATTGATTTCAGATACCGGAATTATCAATAATGAAACGCCGTGTATCACAAACGGTTTGCGTGGTTTGTGCTATATGGAAGTGGAAGTCGTGGGACCGAACCGCGATTTGCATTCCGGAATTTACGGCGGTGGCGTGGACAATCCGTTGAATGTATTGTGCAAGTTAATTGGTTCACTAAAAGATGATAACGGACACATTACGGTAGAAGATTTTTATGGCGATGTAATTGAACTGACGGACGAAGAAAAAAAACAAATCAATGCCGTTCCGATTACAGAAACAGAATTTGAGCAAAGCATAGGATTGCCAAAAACATTTGGCGAAAAAGGCTATACCATGCTGGAACAATTAAGCATACGTCCAACCTTAGATGTCAATGGCATTTGGGGTGGCTATATCGGCGAAGGTGCCAAAACGGTATTGCCTTCTAAAGCCAATGCAAAAATTAGTATGCGTTTAGTGCCGAACCAATCATCTAAAAAAATAGCGGAATTATTTACCAGACATTTTGAGAAAATTGCACCGAATACCGTAAAGGTAAAAGTAACCGAACA
>DAOORG010000020.1:10788-17522 GCA_035389165.1 Chitinophagales bacterium | reverse complement strand
ATCCTGTGAAGAAAGAATTGTAGATTTTAATTTTAGTACTTCTTCTCAAGTGTAATGCTCTTCTGAAGTTAGCATCAATGCTGGTTGTTGAATCTTGTTTAGGACCAAATACAGATACATTGGAAAACAATGGTGCTGTAAAAGGTGCATTGGTAGAACCACCGCCATCATTATCTACTTCAAAACTGTTTGAACCAGAAAGAGGATCTGCCAGGTTTGTACTTCTGAAAGAAACAGCAAACTGCACTCTACCTCTATAACCGAAATCGCAGTCAAAATCATCATCTGTAGTTTTAAATGCTACTAAATGGTCGCAATTTACTGTACCGCCAAACCATTCAAAAGCGTCATCTAAACCATAAGAAGCTTGCACGTAACTTATTACTGTTCCGCTACCCACTGACCCTAGAGTAAGTGTATTTATTTCTTTGTCTGTCAGAATCGGGAAACCCGCATATTCTAAACGTACATACTTGATTATACCTGAATTATCAGCATCATCAGAACCACCATGGTGTGCACCATAACTGCCTTCTAATGTTGCAAAACCACCAGGTTGATTGTTCGTTGCTTTTCCGCAAACAACCAATCCACCCCAGTCGCCCGGTGCTTTGGATGATTCAGCAGAAGAGAAAATAATTGGTTTAGATGCAGTTCCTTCTGCGTAAATTTTACTACCTCTGTGAATAACCAATGTACCCGGATTTAAACCTGCAGTACCTTTTTTACCAACTATAACTGTACCAGCTTCTATGGTTAAAATACCTGTAGCCTGTGGAGTTGTTCCTGTTTGGATAGAATCTACACCCACATTTACAACGCCATTTAAGCGGTAAACGGTGTCTTTATCCCATAAAATATTGCCAGTCAAATTTCCCGAAACATCTTTAACGGGTCTGTCTGCCGGTGGCACAATAACATCATCATCATTGTCGTCTTTTTTACAACCACTTACTAAAGTGATTACTAATACAGCTACTGTCAGTACTGTTTGTTTAAAGTTAAATTGTTTTGTTTTCATAAAATTTGTTTAAAGAATTTTTTTTAGAAATTATATTTTACACCTAAAGAAATTGTTTGTCCTGGTTGGTATTTCTGAAATACCTGATCTGAATTTCTGTTCCATTTTTTATCGCGGTTTCCGTCTTGCAGAAACAGAATCGGTTGATTTATCAGGTCGTTTGCAGACAAGCTGAGTTCAACATTTTTCTTGAATCGATACTGAATATTAAAGTCCAGTATATGTCTTGACATTTCGTAGATATCCGGATTGTCATCTGTTCCTACAAATGCAATTCGTTTGCCGATAACATTGTATAATAAGTTTGCCTGCAAACCCAGTTCTTTATCTTCAAAGAAGATACCTGCATTGATAGAATAAGGAGACTGACCTTGTAACGGACGATTATCACTTTGTCCTACATTTTCTTTTCCTAAGTTCACTTTGCTGTAGATGTAAGAAGCGTTTGCCATCAATCCTAAATGCTGAATGAAATAATTTTTTGCTGTGGTGAATGATTTTTTAAATTCGATTTCCACACCAGCAACATCCGACTGATAGGCATTTGCAAAAGAGAAAGTGCTACCACTTGTGCCTACTACTGCTTTGGATTCAATTGGATTTAAAAATTTCTTGTAGAATGCTGAAACGCTGATTACTTCGCCGTTTGACGGATAGAATTCGTATTTGATATCTGCATTGTGCACGGTAGCATTTTTCAGATTCGGGTTTCCTTCAATTGTATAGCGTGTGTAAAAATCGTCGAATGCAAAAGGTGCAATCTCTCTGAATTCAGGTCGGTTGACGCTCATGCCATAAGCAGCGCGCACCAACATTTTCGGTGTGATGTTATAACTGATATTCACGGATGGCAAATACGCGTGTTTAATATTTTTTACTTCAATTAAATCCGATTGTGTTCCGGATGTTAGTTGCTGATTTGAATATTCATATCTGAAACCGGCAACGATTCGCACTTTACTTTTTATGGAAAGTTCTGTGTTTACATAAGATGCACCGATTAAATTATTTGCTTTATAAGAGTCATAAGAGCGAGTTTGCTCGCCCAGTTTTATACCGTTAGTGGTGTTGATATTTTGCATCAGCACATCGATGCCTTGTGTGGCAAAATTATAATCGAATAAATCGAAATCGGAACGTTTGAATCCTAAAATTCTTGCATTAAAATCTCTGTTTTTATATTCTACATATGCGCCACCATTAATGGATGGAATGATTCCTTTATCAGCAGCTTTTAGTATTTTATTGGTAGAATTTACTGCAACAGTTACAATGTTTTCCTGCATATCAGAAAAGAAACGACCTAATGAATTTGGATTAACCGATGTAGGTAACACATTTATTTCATAGATATTGGTGGCCGTATTGAGTGTTGATGTATAACGCTTGAAATCAGGTTCTTTTCTGTATGCTCTGCTGTAGCCAACTACCCAGTCAATTGCGTTGTTGTCTGTTTTTACCTGATGTTTTCCTAATAACTGACCCGCGTAAATTCCTTTGTATGCGTTATATAAGGCATGGTTATCAACAGTCAAATCATTTGCTAAATCAGTTCCTGTTCTGTGTGTGTATTGAGAAAGTCCGTTGCTGTTGAAAATATTTTTAAACTCTATAGTATTTTTTCCGAATTTAAAAGCCCAATTGTGCAGTATGCCTAATCGTACATTGTTATTATATTGTTCGTCTGTGTAGTTATATTTAGCTTCCTGCTTGTCATTCGCAAAATCATAGATATTATAATCTGCTCTGAAAATATTATACGTTTGTTTTGAAATGCTGTAATTGATAGACGTAATCATACCAATCAGCATTTTATCGGTGGATATTCTTCTTCCAAAGCTGATGCCTATTCGCTGATCCGGAATTGAAGCCTGTTTTTGAGCAGTCCAGTCATTATTTAATTCTTTTCCTGCATCTACCTGCTGTTGTAAGTTTAATGTATTTACATCTTTACTTAGAGACGATGGAAGATTGTTCTTAGGGTCGTTTGCTAAGTAGAATAACGGACCATTTTTTTGATTGAAAAACGGTTTAAAAGTAGTTCCAACTCTAACGGTTGTTCCGTAAGAGATATCTACGAAATTATTATCCGGAAAACTTTTAGTAAAAATCTTAACCATACCACCGGCAAACTCACCGCATACATCAGCTGAAGGACTTTTTAAAACGATAATTCTGTCTAATTGTGCTGATGGTATGATGTCAAAAGCAAAAGACTTAACATCAGCTTCCATAGAAGGTGCCATCGCATTGTGCAATAAAACATTGTTGTATCGCTGATTCAAACCTCTGATGTTGATGAAATTACTTTGAATAGAAACACCGGGAATTCTTCTTACTACCTGTGCCGCATCTCTGTCCGCTGTTTTTTGTATTTGTTGAGAAGATATACCACTTGTTATTTGTGTGGCATTTTTCATTTCTAATAAAACTGCCGTTTCCGTATTGGTTTTCTTAAAGTCTACCACCTGTACTTCCGCAAGCTCGTTCGTTGCTAAATCAAGACTCACGTTTAATGAAGCGGTCTCGTCTGCTTTTACTTCGACATTCTCTACATTTTTATCTGCATATCCGATGTAAGTAAATATCAACTTATAGATTCCCGGCGCAAGATTAGCAATCTCATATTTTCCGTCTAAATCTGTTGTTGCACCTGACTCTGAACCTTCTATTGAAACGTTAACGCCGATTAAAGTTTCCTGTGTGGTTTTGTCAATAACTAATCCTGAGATTTTACCGGTCTGTGCGAAACCGATACATGGCAGCAATGCTATAATTGCTATCATTGTGTGTTTAAAAAGTGTGTTCATTTGTGTGTTTAATTTGATACTGCAAAGTAATATCAAGCATATCACTATGGCGTAAAGGCAGATTGAATGTTCTGTGGTTTATAGTATTGTAATAAGGCTTTTAAGTGCTCTATCAAGTTTTGTTCGGGTTCTTTATGTGAACGTTTAGTGAACGAATAATCCACTTCACCAATAAACTATAGTTTTTGTATCTTAGTGAAATGGAAGCATTTTTGAAGACTATTGCAAACTCAGTTTCGAAAGAGAATTTGCCGTATCTTTACACTCGTTGCTATATTTTTCCGACCAAAAGAGCAGCCATTTATTTCACTGATTTTCTTAAAAATAAATTCCCGGATGAAAATTTTATTCTGCCGGAAACCATTACTATTCAAGAATTTATTACTGCTTACTCTTCTTTTATCATAAAAGATGACTGGCATTTATTGTTAGAATTATTTAAAATTCAACATGAACTGACGAACACCAATCAACCGTTTGAAAAGTTTTTACCTTGGGGAAAGTTAATCCTTAAAGATTTTGATGAGTGTGATAAATATCTGGTAAATGCTGCTCAATTATTTTCTGTATTAAAAGCACACAAAGAAATAGACACTGCATTTTCTATATCTGAAGAAACTAAAAAATATATCGAACAATTTATTCTCACCACTTCAACAAAAGAGAAAGAAAGTATTTACAAAGACAACTTCATTAAAACATGGAGTTTGCTTGGAGAAACTTATGATTTATTCAAAACAAAACTTACAGCAAGTAACTTTGCCTATGAAGGAATGGCTTATCGCGAAGTGCATGAAAAGCTGAAAAATCAAACCTTAATATTACCTTATTCAAAAATAATTTTTTGCGGATTTAATGCCTTATCTGTTTGTGAAGAAGAGATTTTTAAAACTATAGAACAACAATACAATACAGAATTTTGGTGGGACGCCGATGAACATTTCCTGAACAACAAACTTCATGAAGCAGGCAATTTTTTAAGAGACTACCAAAAGAAATTTTCCGGAAAAAATAGTTTCTGGATAACTGAAAACGGATTAAAAACCGAAAAACAATTCACTATTGTCGGCATATCGTCTGATATCGGACAAACACAATATGTGGCGCAAAATCTAAACATAAGCGAAAGCAATTCAAAGACCGCTATTGTGTTATGCGATGAACATTTATTGTCGCCGTTATTATATACGGTAGATGCAAGTAATGCGAATATCACCATGGGTTATTCTATTTCACAAAGTGAATTGTTTTTATTTACGAATGCTTTATTGAATTTCTATGGCAATGCAAGAATCAGTGATCACCAAACAGCATTTTATCATAAAGATATAGCAGCTTTAGCCGAACATATTTATTTCAAAGATGAGCTTACAGATAAAAAAGAATTAGAGAAACTATTGCCGTTTTTCGCTCCCTATATGCCACAGGAAATATTGACAGAATTTTTCGCGGCTGACATTTTTTTAGTTACCGATAGTGCAACATCAATTTTAGAAAAAGTAATTCAGGCTATAGAAAAAATCAGAATCAAAGAAAATTACTTTATCGCAATAAAAGACGCCATTGTTCTACAACTTAACAGACTTCTTCAATCTCTGCAGGAAAATGCTATTATATTGAGCAGAAATGTATTGCCATTTATTGTCAAGCAATTTATCAGTGCTGTTAAAGTTCCTTTTGAAACAAACACCAGCAGCAACATTCAAATTATGGGATTTTTGGAAACACGTATTTTGGATTTTGACAACCTATTTATTCTTTCTTTAAACGATGATAATTTACCAGGCACAAACAAAACCAATTCTTTTATACCATACAATTTGCGCAAAGGATTTGGACTGCCAACGTTTGAACAATTTGACGGTATTAATGCATACCACTTTTACAGGTTATTAAAACGTGCAAAAAACATACACCTCATTTACAACAATCAAATCAGTGATAATGCCAGCGAAAAAAGTCGATTTATACGCCAGATACAACATGATTTAGCTACAAAAGAAAGTACAATTAATGAATTTATTGCGACTTACGATGATTCAACAAAGCAGGTAACTACACAAAACACGTTGATACAGATTAAAAAAACAGACGAGATGACTGCATTGCTTCGGCAGCGAAAATTCTCACCGTCTGCTCTGAAAATTTACATCAAATGTCCGTTGCAGTTTTATTTGAAATATGTCGAAGGTATTGAAGAACCGGAAGAAATTGAAGAAGAAATTGATGCCGCTGTTTTTGGACAAATTCTACATAAAGTTTTAGAACTTATTTACCAGCCATTTTTGAATATGGCTATTGATGCACAGAAAATAAAATCATTCACAGACACACTTTTTTTGCGCACTAAAATTAAAGAGGCTTGCAGCGAGCTGAAACTTCCGAAAGAAATTACACAAGGCGGCAATAAATTACAATTGAAAATTATTGAACGTATTGCACAAAAAATTCTGGAGAATGATGCGAGCAATGAAAGCTTAGTCATCTTAAATACTGAAGATAAATTTATCTGGGAAAATTTAAAATTGGAAGACGGCAGCTTTGCATCCATTCAGGGAACTTTTGACAGAATTGATCAACTTTCCGAAAAATCAGTTAGAATTATTGATTACAAAACCGGCCATATCGAACTTCCTAAATTTCCGGCAATGGACGATGTTGCAAGTGTTGAATCGTTTTTAGATATGCTGTTCATTTTCAAACAAAAAGATTACAGTGCTGCCTTTCAGGGAATTTTGTATGCTTTGATGTATTATAAATTACATGACTGCCAACAAATCTATATTGGCTATCATCACGCAAAAAAGATGAAAGATGGTATCAGTTATTTGAATGAAGGCCAACCGATTCCTGTAGAATTACTATTACTGTTTGAGAAACGGCTTTCAATGCTGGTGAGTGAT
>DAOORG010000020.1:1756-10688 GCA_035389165.1 Chitinophagales bacterium | reverse complement strand
CAGGCTGGTGGCCGATTAAATCAGTTGAAAAAAGATGGTTTCACCTTTGATGTTGGCCCTTCTTTCTTCAGTATGAGTTATGAGTTTACAGAATTATTCAATTATTGCAAGATTCCGAATCCACTTGAAATGAACGAGCTGAATCCTGTGTATTCAGTATATTTTGCAGGGAAAAAAGAACCTTATTCTATCTACAAAGAATTAAACAAACTGGCTCAGGAATTTGCAGATATTGAACCCGATTTTGAAGCAAAAGCAGAAAAATACCTCAAAAGTGCCGGTGCCATTTTTCACGATACAGAACATGTCATCATCAAACGCAACTACGATAATTTGTTTCAATATGCTTTAGCATTAATGACGGTTCCTATCAAACATTCACCAAAATTAGTTCGGTCGATGTGGACAGAACTGGAACGTCATTTCGATTCAGAACATGTGAAAGTCATTTTTTCGCTGGTGGCATTTTTTCTTGGCTCCACACCATTTGACACACCTGCGGTTTATAGCTTATTAAACTATACTGAATTAAAACACGATGGTTACTGGAACATCAAAGGTGGCATGTATAAAATCGTGGAAGAAATTCAAAAGATTTTAGTGGCACGTGGTGTACAATTTCATTTTAAAACAGAGATTGCCAGTGTTAGTGAGCAAAACGGAAAAATAACAGGATTTACTGACACTACCGGCAAAACATGGACAGCAGACATTTACGTTTGCAATGCTGATGCTGCGTCTTTCCGTGGAAAAATCTTAAAAAGAAAAAAATACACCGAAGAAAAATTAGACAAGAAACATTGGACGCTGGCACCATTCACCATTTATTTAGGCGTAAAAGGAAAACTGGATAATTTGCATCATCATAATTATTTCTTAGGCAGCAATTTTAAGCAATATGCAGATAACATTTTTAAACTATCTGTCAATCCTGAAAAACCTTATTACTACGTAAACGCATCATCCAAATCCAATCCGGATTGCGCGCCAGAAGGTTGCGAAAATTTATTTATACTTTGCCCGGTTCCTGACAGACGTTATAAAAACGACTGGAGCGACAGAGAAGCTTTAGCAGATACCATTTTAAAAGACATGAGTGAGCGCATTGGTTATGATTTAATTGCAAACAGAGTAACACAAACCATTTATGCACCGGATGATTGGGAAAGCATGTTCAACTTATACAGAGGTTCCGGCTTAGGTTTGGCACACGGTTTAAATCAGGTGGCAGCGATGCGTCCGAATAACAAAGACGAAGAATTTGATAATCTGTATTATGTTGGTGCCAGCACCGTTCCGGGAACAGGATTGCCGATTGTTGTGATAGGTTCCAAATTAGTGACAGAGCGAATTTTAAAAGATGAAAAAAAGTAACGATGAATAGTTTCCAATTATATCAAAACAGCTGTGTAGAATGCAGTGAGCTTATCACTAAACGATACTCTACTTCCTTTTCTCTTGGCATCCGTGTGTTCGATAAAGAATTCAGAAATCCGATTTATAGTATTTATGGATTTGTACGTTTTGCCGATGAAATTGTAGACACATTTCATCAGTATGATAAAAAAGAATTGCTGGATGATTTTAGAAAAGAAACATTCAAAGCTATTGTACAAAAAATCAGTTTAAATCCGATATTACAGGCATTCCAGCAGGTTGTAAATGAATATGAAATAGACCATCAGTTGATTACCGACTTTTTGGATTCTATGGAAATGGATTTGCATAAATCAACTTACGAAAGCGAAGCCATATACAATAAATATATTTACGGATCAGCAGAAGTAGTTGGCTTAATGTGTTTACAGGTATTCACTAAAGGTGATAATGCATTTTATAGCCAGCTGGCACCTTATGCGAAAAGTTTAGGAGCAGCGTTTCAGAAAATAAATTTCCTGCGAGACATGAACAGTGATTTGGAAGAGCACGGCAGAGTTTATTTTCCGGGTATTGACCTGACCAAATTTGATGAATTTACAAAACAGGAAATCTTAAAAGATATACAACTAGATTTTGACAATGCATTAGAAGGCATTCGATTATTGCCAAAAGGTGCAAGACGCGGTGTCTATCTGGCATATGTATACTACCTCAATTTATACAAGAATATACGCAAGGCAAGTGTCGAAAAAATCATGGAAGAACGAATTCGTGTGAGTGACAAACGCAAGGCTTATTTACTGATGAATACTGTTGTCCGCAACTCAATGAATCTGTTATAAAAAATAATTGTGCCTACACAATACACATATCTGGCTTTAATGCTTTTTACGCTGGCTGGTCCCTTGTTTTTAAGCTTTGAAAAAAATGTAGCCTATTCAAAAAAATGGAAATATCTACCTGTTCCATTTCTAATTACCACCATCTACTTTGTTATCTGGGATTCTATCTTTACCAAATATGGTATCTGGAGTTTTAATGACAAGTATATTTTAGGATACAAAATCTTTCTGCTTCCGATAGAAGAATGGATGTTTTTTATTTTCGTGCCGTTTGCCTGTTTATTTATATACGAAAGCGCCAATTATCATATCAAAAAAGATTATTTGCAAAAATATGCATATCACATAAACGCTGTGATACTTGTAGCCATTAGCATTGTTGCAGTATTGAATATAGACAAAACGTACACGGCATTTAATTTTATTTCTGCAGCAGTTTTAATGGCTTATGTGCAGTTTATTCTGAAACCACATTGGCTTGGCAGGTTTTATACAGGTTACTTTTTTTCGTTAATACCATTTTTTCTTATCAATGGCATTCTGACTTACTTGCCGGTTGTTAGCTATAACGATGCAGAAAATCTTGGTATCCGAATCATTACCATTCCGGTGGAAGACTCTATATATTGCTTGTTTTTATTGTTGCTGAATGTAACTATATATGAGTGGATGAAAGGGAAAAAAAACTAAGCAACACGTTCTGTTTGAAATTGCATTTCATACAAACGTTTGTAGTAACCATCTTCTTTCTTCAGCAGTTCATCATGTGTACCAATTTCCTTAATTTCACCTTGCTCTAACACCATTATTTTATCCGCATTTTGGATTGTAGACAAACGATGTGCAATCACAATAGAGGTTCTGCCTTTCACCAAGGTCTCTATCGCATGCTGAATTAAATTTTCAGATTCGGTATCTACAGAAGAGGTCGCTTCATCTAAAATTAAAATCTGCGGATTGTATACCAATGCGCGAATAAAAGAAATGAGTTGTCGTTGACCAACCGACAACGTAGAACCGCGTTCCATTACATTGTGCTGATACCCATTTGGCAATTCCATAATGAAATCATGCGCACCCACTAATTTGCTGGCCTCAATTACCTGTGCTTCCGTAATCGCCGGATTTTTAAGTGTGATATTATCCATTACAGAACCGGAAAACAAGAACACATCTTGTAAAACCGTACCAATATATGAACGCAGATTATTCAATTTATATTCTTTGGTATCAATGCCATCTAACAAAATTTTACCTTTATTTATTTCATAAAATCTGTTTAAAATATTTATTGTAGAAGACTTTCCGGAACCTGTTGCACCCACTATGGCTAAGGTTTCACCGGCATTCACTTTAAATGAAATATCTTTCAATACAAATTCTTCATTATTATAAGCAAACCAAACGTGTTGAAATTCAATATCGCCTTTTATAGTTGTCGGCGACCATGTTCCGTTATCTTCAATCTTGTCGTTCGTGTCTAATAATTTAAAAACACGCTCAGATGCGATGATACCCATTTGCAAGGTATTAAATTTATCTGCCAACATACGCAAAGGACGAAAGGCTAAATTCAGGTATAAAATAAACGAAGTGAAAATACCAACAGTTGCAAAACCATTCATCACCTGATTGGCTCCGTACCAAATGAGTAAAGAAATTGCCAAAGCTAAAATAACTTCAACAACAGGAAAGAAAATAGAATAATACAATACAGATTTATCGTTTGCAACATAGTGCTCATGGTTGAGTTGATCAAATTTTTGAAATTCTCTTTCCTGAGCATTAAAAATTTGCACGATACGCATGCCTGAAATATGTTCCTGAACAAAAGAATTCAGTTGCGCCACTTTATCTCTGACATCATTGAAAGACACACGCACTTTCTCTTTAAAAATATAAGTCGCAATTAATACAATCGGAAACGTTGTTAAACAAACCAACGCCAGTTTCCAGTTGATATACACCATAAATGTGATTACAAAAACAAGTGTCAACACATCTGCAACAATAGTAATTAATCCTTCCGAAAAAATATTATTAATCGCTTCAATATCGTTAATCGTTCGTGTTGTAATAATTCCGACAGGTGTTTTATCAAAAAATTTCAATCGCATAGTTTGCACGTGATTAAACAACTTTGTGCGTAAATCTAACATGATGGTTTGTCCGAGTTTTGTAGAATGCAACCCGAATAAATATTTCACCAGAAATTCTAAAATTAATGAAAGCAATAAAATTAATCCCATTACTTCCAGCCCTTTTCCATTTTGTTTGATGATATTATTATCTACCGTTAGCTGAATAATATATGGTCGCAATGGCGTTACAAAAGACACCAGAATTCCCAATCCTAAAGAAAGAAAAAATAAATTCTTAAATGGCATAGCCAGCTTTATCACTCGTTTGAGTGTTTGCCAATCGTTGCCTTTTTGTTTTGTTGTCATACCCTAAATCCCAAAAGGGACTTTTTATCTTTTAATCATTATTAAACTCGTATTCAATCTTCCACAAAAATAAACCTTTTGCCGGAACGGCGAGTTTTACTTCCAGACTTTCTTTATTTAAAACTGCATTGACTATATCTTGTTCATTCATTTTGCCGACACCTACTAATAATAATGCTGCGGTAATTCTGCGCACCATATTTCTTAAAAAACGATTGGCTTTGATGGTAAATGCTAATCCTGTTTCTGTTTGTTCCCAATACGCATTTTCCAAAGTACATACAGACGTTTTGTTGTCACTTCCTTTTTTTTCAAAAGTGGAAAAATCATGTTCTCCAAAAAGTTGTTGTATGCAATGATTCATCTTCTCAATGTCCGGTTGTTTATTAAACAGATAACTTTGTTCTTCAAGGAATGGATTTTTTTCGAAATGTATAAAATATTTGTAAGTTCTGTTTATTGCATCAAAACGTGCATGAAAATCAGATTTTACTTCAATTATTTTACTGATGGCAATATCATCCGGCAACATACTGTTTATACGATACAGAAAACTATCCGGTATATTTTTTTCAGTATCAAAATGAGCGAAATAATCCTGCGCATGCACACCGGCATCTGTTCTGCCACAACCTACAATTTCTATTGGTGATGCAAAAATTTTAGATAAATTTTCTTCCAGTGTTTGCTGTACAGAAACAGCATTTTCCTGACGCTGCCAACCGGAATAATTTTTTCCGTGATATGATAACTGTAAGAAATAACGCATTTTAAAGACTAATAAATTTTCTGATGCAAGATTATGAGATGCAAGATAAAATACATTTTATTTAGATTTGCGTATTTAATTTTTAATTTTGCAACAAATAAGTATTGATGCTTAATTCTCATTGTCTAAATCTCTAATCATGATACAGCGTATTCAATCCGTTTATTTACTATTAGTCGTTATTGCCTGTGTAGCTTTTATTTTTGTTCCGTTTGGTTTGGTAAGAAATCCGGATACCACCTTAGAAACCTTGACAATCAAACAGATTATACCTTTAATGATAGCAACCATCATTATTGCTGCAGTTGCCTTTGCGTCTATTTTCTTGTTTAATAACAGAAAAAACCAGATGAAAGTGGTGCTGGTGAACATTGTACTTTCTGTGGTGCTTATCGGCTTATTCCTTTTTGGATTAACACAACATATCGGAATTCAGCATTATCTTTTTAAAATTGGTGCTATTTTGCCTGTTTTTATTCTGTTGTTTAATATGCTGGCTTATGGAAGCATCAAAAGCGACGAAGCATTGGTAAGATCTATGGATAGATTGAGATGAATTGAGAGATAAGAAATGAGAGATCAGATTTAAATAAAGATTCTCATATCTATAAATCTCGATTCTCAACTCTAATCAAAACTTCCAGATTTCTGTAAATCCTTCTTTGTTTACACCGCAAATTATCGTTTTGCCTATTTGTATATTCTTTAAATCCGGTGTTTCTGTGTAGCGTGTTTCTGTGAAAGTCAGATTATCGTAACTATATATGTAATTGTCTTTGGTGTAATAGATTTTATCTTCCATTACTTTAACATTTTTAGCGTTTTCCATCGGAATATTTTTGATATAATTTCCTTGATTATCAAAAACAAATATGCCATTTTTTGCATCTACCAAATACAATAAAATTCCAGATTCGAAGATTTGGATTGGATTAATTTTTTTACCAATTACCATCGACAAAGTATTACTGGTAAATGAAGGAGTTTGATCTTTATCCAGTTTTATCAATCGCTGTGAACCAGCATCAAACAACCACAAATAATTATTATCGTATGAAGAACCGACACAGGTAATAATATAAGTGCCTAAATTATATGCATCTATGATATCCAGTTCACGAAGTCGGTTATCCAATTGTATTATTTTTCCAAAATCCGGTGAAAACAAAATCGTTTTGAATCCATTGACGCTGATGACATCAGTATTCTCATTGATATAAATGCTTCCGTAATTCTGGAAAAAAGTGCCATTGGAATTATATCGTTCCAACATTCCTTTTTGTACCAAAAAGATATCATTTGTCGTATTGATAAAAAGATCCGTGGATGGTTTTGAAATCGTTTTGAAATAAACCGGTGTGGCTGCGAAAGACAAGAAAGTCGATAGTCCACAGACGATAGTCCATAGTAGTTTTGAGAAAATGTTTTTTCTTAAACTATTACTAATCCCTATTGACAATTGACTATTGACCATTTTCAAATTTATGTAGCTTCATTTCATTTCCATCAAAAACAGCGTAATTACTATTTACTATCCAGTCGCCCAAGTTAAGATACGTGCTTTTTTCGTTTAATTTAATTTCCATTGGCAAATGTCGGTGTCCCATCACAAAATAATCGTAGTGTTTTTCCTTCAGTTTTCGTTTGCAATATTGAATCAGCCATTCTTTATCTTCTCCGTGAAACACTTCTATACTTGGATCTGTAAAAGAATGTCTTGACCAAGCTTGTGCAATTTTTATACCAATATCCGGATGCAACCAGCGAAACAGCCACTGACAGATTGGATTGGTGAAAATTTTCTTCAAAATCTTATATTTTCTATCTTTCGGACCTAAACCATCGCCATGTGCTACTAATACATTTTTGGTGCAATTGGTTGAAACCAATTGGAGTTCTACTTTTTGATGATAAATAGTTGCACCGATTTCCTTTTGTAAATAATCATTCAACCACAAGTCGTGGTTTCCGGTAAAAACATAAACTTCAATTCCTTTTTCTTTTAAATCAATCAACTTGGCAAAAAATCGCACAAAATATTTTGGAACTACGTGCTGATATTCAAACCAAAAATCAAAGGTATCACCTACTAAAAAAACAGCTTGTGCGTCTTGTTCAATAGATTGTAAAAAACGGATAAGTTTTTGTTCGCGTGCTAAACTTTTTGCATAATCCGGTGCACCGAGATGCATATCGGAAATAAAGTATAGCTTTTTGTTTTGGTTGATATTTACCTGAAGTGCTTGCAAATAAATTTTATTTTACAAAGAGTTTACAAAATTGCGAAGATGTAAGAACTCGAATGTTTTTTGCTTTTTTAAAATCTTTTGTATTTCTCGTAATTAAAAAACTGCATTTATTTTCAATTGCTGTGTAGTATTGTACCGCATCTTCAAAATCAGGAAAATCTGAATTTAGTGCGCTTATTGTTGATTCATTCGTTGTGTTTACTATCTGTACTAACTTTGAAAGTTCAATTAATTTTGATTTTACAACTGCTGTCGGAAATTCCTTTCTTAAGATATAAAATACGTTTGCATAAATAAGAGTAGAAGTGTGTAATTTTATTTTATCTAATGTAGCAAAAGAGAAAAGCAGTTTAGCGTCTTTAAAGAATAATTCTCTTTCTACAAGAAAATCAATAATTATATCCGAGTCAACAAAAATATTATATGCCATAATATTTTTTTACGAGTCTATTTTGTTTATCTTTTTTGATATCGAAGTCTTTGGGTAACTTCATTTTTAGCGAACCTGCTAATTTTTCTACTGTTTCTAAATATTCTGATTTATTATTAGGTGTATCTTTCACAGAAAAAGCTAAAAAATCTTCTACCATAGAAGACAGACTTTTGCCTTCTTTTTTAGCATACTTTTTAGCTTTTTCTATAATTTTTGAATCTATAGAAAGTGTGAGCTTGGCTGTCATACGTATAAATTTACAAGTAAATATACGTATGAAATTTGAAAATTACAAGTTATTTAAGTTCAAATTCCTCAATCTTATCTTTCAAACTCAATAAAAAATCGATATCATCGTACCCATTAATCATGCAGGTTTTTTTGTAGGGATTGATATCGAAAGATTCTTTTTCCTGAGTAGAAAGAATTTCTATTTCTTGTTTTTCTAAATCTATTTTTATTTGTGTAGCCGGATTTTTATCTATTTCTATGAATAATTTTTGAGAAAATTCAGGTGAAACCACTACCGGTAATAAGCCATTATTCAATGCATTGTTTTTGAAAATATCTGCAAAAAAACTGGACACTACAACTTTAAATCCATAATCGTGGATTGCCCATGCTGCATGTTCTCGCGACGAACCGCAACCAAAGTTTTTTCCAACCACTAAAACTTTCCCGCTGTATATTGGATTGTTTAAAACGAAATCTTCTTTCAACGAATTGTCATTGTTGTATCGCCAGTCGCGGAATAAATTATCACCAAAACCTTCACGTGTGGTGGCTTTTAAAAAGCGCGCCGGAATGATTTG
>DAOORG010000020.1:0-1656 GCA_035389165.1 Chitinophagales bacterium | reverse complement strand
TATCACCAAAACCTTCACGTGTGGTGGCTTTTAAAAAGCGCGCCGGAATGATTTGATCTGTGTCTACATCTTCCATATTTAATGGAACTGCGGTAGTTTGTATTGTGGTAAATTTGTCCATGTATTAGTCGTGAGTCGTGAGTAATAAGTCGTGAGTTTTGTTAAATTAATTCTCTAACATCCGTAATCTTTCCAGTTATCGCGGCGGCGGCGGCCATCAGCGGACTTGCCAATAATGTTCTTGCGCCTTGTCCTTGTCGACCTTCAAAATTTCTGTTTGATGTTGAAACGCAATATTTTCCTGCCGGAATTTTATCTTCATTCATTCCTAAGCAGGCAGAGCAACCTGGCTCGCGCAATTCCATACCAGCTTCTTTTAAAATAACATCTAATCCTTCAGCAATAGCTTGTTGTTCAATTTGTTTGCTGCCAGGAACTACCCAAACGGTTACGTTTGCAGCTTTTTGTTTGCCTTTTACTAATTCACAAAATTGTCTGAAATCTTCCATTCTGGAATTGGTGCAACTTCCTAAAAACACATAATCTATTTCCTTACCAATCAGCGATTGTCCTTTCTGAAAATCCATGTATTGTAATGCTTTTTCTAAACCGGCATCATCATTTGTTGGAATAGTATCAGAAATTTTGATACCCATTGCCGGATTGGTTCCGTAGGTAATCATCGGTTCGATATCGGCTGCATCAAATGTGTATTCTTTGTCAAAAACAGCATCTTCGTCTGTTTTCAATTGTTGCCATTTTTTTACATTGGTTTCAAAATTTTCAGCACTGAATTTTCTATCTTTTAAATAGTTAAAGGTAATCTCATCCGGTGCAATAATACCGCCTCGTGCACCCATTTCTATACTCATGTTGCAGATGGTCATGCGCGCTTCCATGCTCAAGCTTCTGATAGCAGAACCTGCATATTCAACAAAATAACCGGTGCCGCCACTGGTAGAAATTTTAGAAATAATGTATAAGATGATATCTTTAGAGGTAACTCCTTTTCCTAAAATGCCATCTACATTGATGCGCATTTTTTTAGGTTTTGTTTGTAAGATACACTGCGTTGCCAATACTTGTTCTACTTCTGAAGTACCGATACCAAAAGCAATGGCACCAAAGGCACCATGCGTAGAAGTATGCGAATCACCGCAAACAATAGTTAAACCTGGTTGCGTAATACCGAGTTCCGGACCGATGACATGCACGATGCCTTGAAACGGATGACCTAAGCCATATAATTCTATATTGTGTTTTTGGCAATTTTCAATTAAGGTATCTACCTGCTTTCTCGATAATGCTTCTTTAATGGGTTGCAGTTGATTTTTTGTTGGCACATTATGGTCGGCTGTGGCAATCGTTTGTTTGGGTCTGAAAACAGGAATACCTTTTTTATCCAACCCTGCAAATGCCTGTGGTGTAGTCACTTCGTGGATGAAATGCTTGTCGATATATATAACCTGTGGTCCGTTTTCTATTGCCTGCACCACATGCGCGTCCCAGATTTTATCAAATAATGTTGTTGCCATTTAAAAAATTGAGATGACAAGTTAGATAAAATAGACGGCTCGCATTTTCATTTTTGATTAAGGTTGTATTAAAAGTTGAAAAAAACGTGTACCTTTTGAGTCCCAAAACAAAAGAAGATGT
>DAOORG010000019.1:9284-17623 GCA_035389165.1 Chitinophagales bacterium | reverse complement strand
TTAAATGATCGTTGTTGTTTAGAAGTGTAGTAGAAATAATAAATAAGGCTGTTGCAGCACTCGGACACACCAATACATTATCAGCATCTAAGCTAATCTCGTCTCTCACAATCTCATTTCTCAGCTCTAACTTTCCGCGATGTTCGCCGTAGCACATAAATAAATCATCCAGATTTAGTTTCAAGTCTCTGAAATAAATATCGCGCACCGAGCTTTCCGCTAAATTGTATTGTATGGTAGCATAGCCCATTTCTTCAGGACTTTCTACTTCTATGGGCATTCGTTTGTAGTGCATGAATTAAAGGTAGAAAAAAATAGTAATTTTGTAAGATTTAAATAGTTGTATCGTTTTGTTGACTTTTAATGCACTTGTGTTTATAAACTAAATACTAATAAATGCTAAAAGAATAATCTAACTTTGTATGACTAAAATTAAACAGAATGATACCAGAAATAGAAAAAAGAATATTTCAAAAAATAGATTTTTGTAATAGGTTTTTAAAAATAAGGAAGAAATTTACAGATGATGGTTTAGACACACCCATCTTTAAAAAACAGGATATTATAATTATTTTTAATCAAATAGGAAGACCTTGTAAATATGTCATAGGTGGATCATATTCAGTAGAAAGAGTACATCAAAACTATCTTTTTAAATATAATTTTATAATAAGTAAAAATACAATAAACATTTTTATGTACATATACATAGATGGTAAATTCTTAGAAGAAAGAGAAAATCATACAGGATTTTTGTTATATGAGATTCCATATGATAAGAATTTATTAGAGCATAATTATGGTTTAAATTCATTAAATGATTTAAAAAACTACATCAAAGATATGATCGAATTATGTGATGAGTTTGTAAATGAATATTGTAAAGAAATTGATGCTGGTAATGTGCCTGAATGAGGAATAAGTTGTTATTACTAATTCTTATTTCCAACAATACCACTCAAACTACAATCAAACGCAGCCAAATTATTGTCGTAGGTTTTTAGTACATTTTCTATCACCGGAGATTTGTAGGCGTTTAAATTAAAGAACTTAATATCGCCGTTGTTTCTGAAACAGGATTTGTATTGCGACTGTAATGTGCCGTCAGGATTGCTCATCTCTTTGGAATAATTGCCATCGTAAATAATATCAGCCGGTCCTTTAGACATGGCCAGCACCAGTTTTCCCAAATCGGAACTTAAATCCGGCACCAACAAGGATTTGCGTTTAAAAATATTATCATGTATAAAAATAGAGGTGCAATACGGCGTATACAACGAATCGGTGAATTTACGGCCTACCGCCTGATAGCTCACCGCACAGCAGCCTAATGTTTTATTATTTTCAAAGGTGTTGTTAAATACTTCCACACTGTCGTAACCCATAATAATCATGCCGCTTCCCGGTGGAATATCGGAAACATAACTACCCGGTTTTGCAAAATTCTTAAAATTATTTTCTTTCGCGATGTTGTTATACACTCTGCAATTCTTGCCACTTTTCATCGGCAAGCCCGGCAAATCATAAATCACAAAACCACCGGTATTGTTATACGAAAGATTATCATGGACATCTACATTAATGCAGTTTTCTATTTCAATGCCGCACACATTATGATGCGCCACACAATTGCGCACCGTTACATTATACGATTGCCCAACATACACACCGGCATCGGCACAATAAGACACTTCACATTTTTCCAGCAATACGTTTTTGCATTCCACCGGATAATAGCCATAATTGCCATTCATAGAATCCACACCGGTGGTCCAGGTAGAATTCAGGTTGCGCAGCACGATATTTTCACATGCTTTTAATTTAATGTTGTCGCCTTTGGCGTCTTGAATGGAAAAATCTTCCAAAGTGATGTTTTTACAGTTGGTGGCATTGATGCCTTCTGCGCCTTCTGTTTGTCCAAGAAAGGATAGGATGGTTTTATCTCTTCCTTTTCCTTTGATGGTAATGTTGTTTTTCCCTTCAATAGAAAGTGCCTTGCTAAGCAGAAATGAGCCTTCCGGTAATTCTATGGTGCCGCCATCTTCTACCAGAATAAACTGTTCTTGCAGCTCTTTCTGGATTTTTTCATCTTTGATGAATTGCACTTTTTTTTGTTGTTGACACGAAGTCAGCAACAAAATGGAAAAGATAAGCAGGCAGATATATCGCATCGTTATGGTTTTAGCGAAAAGATTATTTCATTTCAGTAATCCACTGTCGAATAAGCTCGACGGCTTCCTTATGTTGCACGCTTCTGCCTAGTTCCGGCATGCGTATTTCCGGATCATTTTCTGTCATGCGATAGACGAGAATAGATTCGTCTGGCTTGCCCGGCACAATATCATAGAGGTTATCACCACTGGCTCTTCCTGCAGCCACAGGACTTTTCATCACGCCCCAGCTTTCGGGATTCTTATCGCTGAGCATCAGGTACAAACCTGTTGTGTTGGCGCTGCCTTCTTTTCGGTGGCAATGCGCGCAATTTACTTCCAGATATGATTTTGCTCTTACCTCTAAAGTGCCGCTCGTTGGGTCAAAGGCATCTGCAATTTTATTATCGATGTTTTCTTCTTTTTTGTAACCGGTCAGATAGCCAACTTCTGTCCATTTTTCCAGTTGATTCTTTTTTCCATCTGCGAAGTTGAACTCTTTATTTAAATAGCGCACTTTCGGTCCGATGGGCATTTGCACATTATTCAGATTATGGCAATTTTTACACTGATTTTTATTGGGAACTGAGTAATTCAGGTTCATTTTTTCACCATGAATATCAATACAAGAAACGTTTTTATTGTCACCAACAATCGATAATTCTGCATCAGATTGTTCGTCATTCCAAACATAGGTTAAAGCATCCCAGTTGTCTTTTCGTTTAACCAGTAACCGCGTTTCATAAATCTTTCTGCCTTTAGATTCGTCCCTGAAATCATTTGGATAATAGAAATTTTTTATCAGCACGGCACCCACCGGAAAATCTACCACTTCATCTTTGGTGTAAGCAGCAGCGGTGCCTTCAGGCATCCAGACAAATCTCGACTTATGTGCATAATCGGTAAATAATGCGGTAATTAAATCATATGGCAACACCTTATCGTTAGGCAATAAATCCTTTAACTTTCCTTTAAAAAAATGATACTCAGATAGTTTTTCAAAAGGCTTTGCATTAATGTCTACGGTTACTTTTCCATCAGCAACTTTGCATTGATTGAAAACAAGCAGGCAAAAAAAAGCTATTAAGCTAAGCGATAAGATTGTTGTTTTTTTCATGGAATACACTTCAAAAATTATTTAGCATCTTTTGGATTAAGGTTGTTGCCGTTAATTCCGGTATATGTGCAATTAAACTTGGTCATGTCGTTATCTTTGTAATCCATAATGTCTTCACGTCCTTTTGATTTCCAGGCATTCAGATTGCCGAATTTCACTTCACCATTGTTCTGTATGCAAATCTTTTTGCCTTCAGGAAGTTGACCGTTTTTATCTCTGAACTTTGGATCTGCCGAGCCATCTACAAAAATATCCAATGCACCTTTGAATGTAGCAGTCAGTAATTTTCCTAAATCAGTAGATAAATCCGGAACTTTTTCTTTCAGCGACAATCCGCTTCTGTCAAATTTATTATCGTGAATGCTGATGGTATTACAATAAGGTCCGTAGGTGCTGTCATTTAATTGTTTACCTGTCATAAAATAACTTACACAGGCAATACCAACCGTTTTATTATTGGTAATTCTATTGTTAAATACATCAACGCTGTCTGTTGCCATAATAATCATTCCTGAACCCGGTGGAATAGAAGCAACAATGCTGCCCGGTTTTCCAAAGTTTTGAAAATTATTATTGATACAGTCATTATCCCAAACCTTAGCATTTCTGCCATTTCCCTGAAATAATTTCGGCAAGTCAAACACCAGAATACCACCGGAATTGTTTTCTGCTTTGTTCTTGTAAATATCAGAATTGATGCAGTTCTCAATTTCAATACCAGCTACATTATGGTGAGCGTAGCAATGGTGAATGGTAACATTTGTTGACTGACCGATATAAACGCCTGCATCTGCACAATAGGAAACTTCTGAATATTCCATCAGCACATTTCTGCACTCTACCGGATAGTACCCGTAATTTCCGTTAGAGGTATCTGCACCGGTCGTCCACGTGGAATTCATGTAACGAATAGTGACACCATCACATCCTTTCAGTTTTAAATTATCGCCTTTAGCATCTTGTATAGTAAAATTTTCAATGATAATATTCTGGCAATTGGTGGCTAAGATACCTTCAGCACCTTCGGTTTGACCAAGAAAAGATAATATTGTTTTTCCGGCACCGGCACCTTTAATGGTTATGTTCTTTTTGCCTTCTACAGACAATGCTTTCTTAAACAAAAATTTTCCTTCATGGAATTCCACTGTTCCACCGTCTTCTACCAGAATGAGCTTTTCCTGAAATTCTTTTTGAAATTTCTCATCGGTTTCAAATCCGGCAGTGTCTCCGGCTTTTTTACCTTCATTGTTGCAGCCTTGGAAAACTATGCCTGCGATTAAAATAAAAGAAAATAAAATAAACTTGCGCATTTGTAAATAATTTACGTGAATATAGTAAATTGTTTACTATCAAGATTATACAAAAGCCTATTTATTATAAATATTCTCCAAAGCAGATTTTAATGTAGGAAATTGGAATGTAAATCCAGTTTGTTTTATTTTATCTGAACTGCAATTATTGCTCATTAGCAACATAGATGCCATTTCGCCCATCACTGTTTTTAATATAAAGCCAGGTGCGGGAAATGGAATAAATGGTCGGTGTAATACACTTGCAATCGTTTCACTCATTTCTTTATTGGTCTTAATATCAGGTGCACAACCATTGTAAGTGCCATGCAGGTTTTTATGTTCTAAAAGATGTATAAAAATATGGCACAAATCGTCTATGTGAATCCAGGGTACAAATTGTTCGCCATCACCGATGTAGGCACCGATGCCAAATTTTATAGGGAAATCAAGCTTAGGCAATGCGCCACCATCTTTACTTAATACAATTCCAATTCTGATTTTGCTGACAGAAATACCTAACTGACTAATTTTTTCTGTTTCACTTTCCCAAAGTTGGCAAACTTCTGCCAGAAAACCTGTTCCATTGGTTGCATCTTCTTTTAGAACTTCATTGCCTCTGTCTCCATAAAAACCTACAGCTGACGCTGAGATAAAGTTTGAAATGGTATGCTGATGCTTTGATAAATAGTCAGCAATGAGTTGAGTAGATAATGTTCTGCTGTCAATAATTTCCTGTTTTCTTGCATTTGTCCACCGCTTATCAGCTACACCGGCTCCAGCCAGATGTATAATAGCAACAGCCTGTTCAAATACCTTGCTATCGATGTATTTTTCTTCTAAGTTCCACCGGAATTCATTGGTTTTTTTAGGATTTCTGCATAAAATATTCACCTCAAAACCTTTCTGTTCAAGCAAGTTGGTAAGTCGCTGACCAACCAAGCCTGTTCCTCCTGTTATGATAACTTTTCCCATTTGTAGCAATTTAACGTTTAAAACTGTTATTTTTGTAACCTAAATAAGAGTCATATGTTTAAAAAAGTCAGTTTTATTTTAGCTGTTACAGCTTTTTCAGTAGCACTAACCGGTTGCAAAGGCAATAAAGGTGGTTCTAATAAAGTATACAAAGATCAGGTCGTGATACACGGTTTATCTGACGCTAAAGGATTAAATCCTATAACCACTTCTGATGCTTATGCAAACGAATACATAATTCCTCATATTTTTCAAAGCTTATTGGCTTATGATCATCAGACGATGGAAATCATTCCTGTACTTGCAAAAGCCAGACCAACCATTCGTATTAACGGAGATATCGCTGAATTAGATTTTGAGCTTCGTCCGGAAGCAACCTGGGACAACGGTGCGCCTATAACGGTTGATGATATAGTATTTTCTTTCAAAACTGCCTATTGTCCTAAAGTAAATAATGATAATATTAAACCTGGTGTTGATTATGTAAAAGATCTGAAATTGGATCCGACCAATAATCGCAAATTTACAGTGGTTTGTAATAAATATATTGGCATGGAAGATGGTGTTGGTTACGATATTAAAATTATGCCTGAAGTGGTATATGATCCTAAACAAACATTGCGCAAATTTACATTGGCTAGTTTAATTGCAGGAAATTCAGCAGCTGCGAATGATGCATCTGTTAAAGAATTTGCAGATAAATTTAATTCAGAAAGTGTAGCGCGTGACACCAATCTGGTAAAAGGTTCCGGTGCATATCGTTTAGTGTCTTTTGAAACAGGTCAACGACTGATATTAGAGCGCAAGCCAAACTGGTGGGGCGATAAAGTAAATAAGGAAAATGAATATTTTGAAGCTTATCCAAAGCGTCTTGTATTTGAAACAATCAATGATTTCAATACAGCATTGACCGCTTTAGTTGATGAAAAGCTTGACTTTATATATGTAACTCCAGTAAAAGAGTACGTAGAGTTAGATAATTCAGAGAAATTCAATAAGAATTTCGTTAAATCAGAACCACAGATGTTGTCCTATCAGGCAATTGGTATAAATACAAAAGATAAAATTCTAAGTGATGTTAAAGTTCGACAGGCATTATGCTATTTGACGAATGTAGACCAAATGATTGAAAAAATATTGTACGGAAAAGGCATCCGAACAATAGGTTCTGTTTTACCAATGAAAAAAGAAGCTTATAATAACGATATCAAACCTTATACCTATGACGTAGAAAAAGCAAAAGCTTTACTAACAGAAGCAGGTTGGGCTGATAGCGATGGCGATGGCGTATTGGACAAAGTGATTGATGGACAGAAAATGAAATTTGAAATCACCTATAATTATAATGCGGGTAATCCATTGCGAGAAACAGTGGGATTGTTAATTCAACAGACATTTAAACAGGCTGGTATCACACTGAATATTAAAGCATTGGACTGGAGCTTGTATTTGGATGAGTTAAAAAAACACAACTGCCAGTTATTCTATCAGGGTTGGGTAAAACAACCACGTCCGGATGATGAAAAGCAGGTTTTTCATACTTCATCTGCAAACGGTGGATCAAATTATATGAGCTTTGGTAATGCAAAAACAGATGCATTAATTGATCAGATTAGAACGGAGCTCGATATAGAAAAAAGAAATGTATTGTATAAAGAATGGCAACAAATTACACATGATGAAGTTCCATATATCTTCTTATACGTTCAGAATAAAAGAGATTGTGTACACAAACGATTTGAGAACACCAAAGCTGGTCCTGTATATCCAAACGTATGGTTTGCAGCTTTTAAAGTTAAAAAAGAATATAAACTGGAAGGTAGAGACGATAAATAATAGACTATTCTCTTAAAAAGAATACCTGAAAAATCCTGCAGCTTGCTGCAGGATTTTTCATTTTACAACAGTGTAAAATCCCAACTAAAATTGTATTTTTGGAGAGTATGTTAAAATATATCGCAAAGCGTATCGCTATTTTCATTCCGACATTATTTGTCATATCCTTAGTCACTTTTTATTTAAGTGTAAATGTACCTGGAGATCCTGTGGAACAGATGCTGAATTCCAACAGTGAAATGGGCTCATCTGCCAATGCGCAGGCATCCGAAAAAGCCTACATAGACAAGCGCGAACAGCTTGGCCTGAATTTGCCCATCTTTTATTTCAGCCTTACGAATAAAGCGGTGCCGCAAAACCTGCATGAAGTTCCTAAGAAATTCCACCGTCAAAACCTGGAAAGACTGATTGATAAATACGGAAACTGGAACGAGATCCAAACGTATTATAATTCATTGAAAGAATTTGAATTTAAAGTGGCAAGTGTACAAAAGGATTCTTCAAACGCAGATGCACTCATTAATATCAAAGATAAATTGCAAAAGCTATATATCAATTTTGATGATAACGCGATCAAAGCCTCTTTTGCAGCAATAAACACCAACCTCAAAGGCTCCGCATCTTTGTCAGAAGTAAAAACACATTTTCAAACCGTACAGAATAACTATGAAAAAGGAGTAGTCGGAAAAGCTACAGTTTATAAAAAATATATTCCGGCAGTACATTGGTATGGAACACAAAATCAATATCACCAGTGGATCACAAAATTTATGGTAGGTGATTTTGGTATTTCTTACCAGGATCAGCGTCCGGTTAAAAAAGTCATATGGGAAGCCGTTCGCTGGACGGTGATGCTAAGTATTATCTCTATTATTTTAACATATTTTATTGCCATTCCTTTAGGTATAAAATCAGCTTCTCAAAAAGACAGTACGGCTGACAAGGCAGTTTCTACCACATTGTTCATGTTGT
>DAOORG010000019.1:2465-9184 GCA_035389165.1 Chitinophagales bacterium | reverse complement strand
ACCAATCAGGATTTTTTTAACTCAGGATTTGTATCGCCTTTTGGAAAACAAAATGTTGCTTCTACGCGCTGGCGTCACTGGTTTGGCACAGACGATATCGGCAGAGATATCACAGCAGGATTGATACATGGTACAAGAATCGCCTTTATAGTGGGTATTATTTCGATGTCTATTGCTTCTTTTATTGGTATTTTATTAGGTGCCATCGCCGGATTTTTTGGAGACAATAAAATTCAGATTTCCAGAGCCAGTGTTATTATGGGATTTATCTTCTTTTTTCTGGGTTGGTTTTATGCTTTTATGACACGAAGCTATACATTAAGCGATGCTATTGGTGAATCTGTTATAAAGTTTTGCGGACAACTGTTGCTCAGCTTTGCCATCTTTTTCGGTGCCTTATTGATAGGATACCTCTTGGGTTTTGTTTTAAAAATTATTCCATTTTTCAAAAAGAAAGTGAACATACCGGTTGATATCATTGTTCAACGTATGATTGAAATATTAGTATCTATTCCGCGTTTATTTTTAATAATTGCAGTGATTGCCATTTCAAAACCGGGAATTGTATTAATTATGGTGATTATCGGTTTGACTTCCTGGACGGAAATTGCTCGTTTTATACGTGCGGAATTACTGAAAGTGCGAAGTCTGGAATATATTGAAGCATCTGAAGCATTAGGCTATTCCAGATGGAGAATATTGTTTAAACATGCTATACCAAACGCCATTGCGCCGGTTTTAATTACAGTTGCATTTGGTATTGCAGCAGCTATATTGATTGAATCGAGCTTGTCATTTCTCGGAATCGGCGTACCGGCAGAAGTTGTTACGTGGGGCAAGATTTTAGCGAAAGCACAAGGAAGCAAATCACAAATGTGGGTGGCTATTTTTCCGGGTATCGCTATCTTCTTAACCGTGACGTTGTTTAACCTCATAGGTGAAGGATTGACGGATGCTTTAGATCCGAGACAAAAGAAATAAGTAATGAGTAACAAGGAAAAAGTAGTAAGGAATAAGTTTTTTATAAAGACAACTGTTTTAGTTGTTTTATCCTTATTTCTTATGCCTTCTGTCTTGAATGCTCAAACCATCATCAAATCTTTTCCCGATAAAGTAGCCAGTCGTTTTTCGGATTATGAAATAATAGGAAAAAACGATTTAGGCTTAGTGGTACATTTTTTCGGCACCAACGAAAGCGAACTGGTAACGTACGATGATAAGCTTAAAATTGCCAACAGGCGAGACCTGCCTTTTAAAGGAAAAGCAGCCACCCTGGAAAGTTTCATTCTTTTGCAAAATAAAATTCTGGCATTTTATACTACCAACGGCGAGAATTATCAGTATTTCAAATTGAAAATTCTGGATGAGAAATTAACGATTCCGAATGAGACGATTTTGCTGGATTCCATGCCATTAATGAGTATTGGAAAAGGCAAAGCATTTTATGTAAAAACCTCGCCAGATAAATCAAAAATTTTGACATTTAGCATGCTGAAAACAAAAGCATCTTACTTTATCAGATTTACCATCTTAAGTGATTCCATCAAAATATTAAACAGAAATTTGTTTTCAGTGCCGGATGCTGTGAATGTTTCTTTGAAATCCATAAAAATAAATAATCAGGGCAATGTCATTGCTGTGACAGGTGATGAAAACAGAAATGATGAATACAATTATGATAAGTACACCATTTTAACGTTCAACCGAAATACGATTACCATCGGTGAGCAGGTATTGCAAAATCAGGATTATGTGTTTAAAAATCTGATTACAGAAGTAAGCACGCGTAGAGAGTTGGTTTATATAGCTGCCTGTTATAAAAACCTGAAAAATAAAAATGATATTGGCATTTTATATCAGATGATAGACTTACGAACCAATACGGTTTTGTTGAATACCAAAATGCCATTTAATGAAGAGATTTTGCAAAAATCTCAAACAAATGAATTCAAAACCTGGCAGGACAAAGCCACTTTAGTAAAACCAAAGCGTATTATTCCACGCAGTGACGGCGGATTTGTGCTTGTTACAGAAGGTGAATATAAATTCACGAGAGCAGAACGGATCAACAATAATAATTTCGGTTATTACAACGCAACACCTTATATGCCTGCTGTGAGATATATTGATCAGAATCACTATTATGATATTGGTGTTTTTTCAATAAACAGCGATGGCACATTAGATTGGCAAACGAATATGCCAAAATCTCAGGTGTCTGAAAATGACGACGGTTATTATTCTTCTTTTGCCTTTTTGGAAGCCAATAATGTGTTGAAGTTTTTATACAATGAAGATTTTTATAACATCGGAAATTTTGTGGAATATAATGTAAATCCTAATGGACTCATCAAACGTCAAAGCGTGATGAACAGTGAAAAACAAAATTTAGTGATGGTGCCGTTAAAAGGAAAACAACTCGACGGTCGAACTATCGTGATACCAAGTGAACAAAAACGTACGCTTCAATTCGTGCTCTTTCAATATTAAACATAAATTGCAGCAGTATAACCATGCTATCTTTTTTTAAATCCCAGCAACCCATTACTGTTCTAACGTTTATTCTGCTTTTTATTTGTATAAAAATACCATTTGCATTTTCAGGTGACACAGTAACGATCACAGATGTTAAGAATCTTTGGGGTTCTGTTGGTCTGTTGCTTTCCGGTAATTTTTTTTTAAATTTTCTAGTGGCACAGCTTTGTTTATTGGGTCAAGCCATCTGGTTTAATTATTTATTTCATAAATCAGATTATCACGAAGGAAGCAGCATGATTCCTGCATTATATTTTACACTGGTTACTTCGCTGATTCCGGAATTTAATGTGTTTAGTATTTATGTAATACTATTATTCTTGTTGTTGATGTTATTTCAGACTTTCTTATTGATTACCGTTAAAGAAAACACCAGGCTGGAGTGTTTTAATGCAGGTGTTTTAGGTGGTATATTGGTGCTTATAAATTTGCAGTTTGTCGTGCTAGTGCCGTTTTTATTTCTCATTTTATATGCTATAAAACCTTTTCGAATCAATGAATATCTGATGTTGCTGTTCGGTATTTTATTTCCGGTGTATATCGCAATGTCAGTTAGTTATGTTTTTGATTTATTTATGAGTATTAATAACTTCACCATAAATTTGTTTGATTTTTCACAAGTATTTAGAAGCATTCCGAATGCCATAAATTTCATTCTAACAGGCATTTATCTGTTGTTTTCATTTGTCAGCTTACGAGGCATTATGTATTCCACAGGATTTAAGAGAAGAAAGAACCTGAATATGCTGATTTTCTTATTTATCGGATTGGTGGCCACCATTATGTTTAGTGGCAATCTGGACGAAACAGTCTTTTCTTTGTTGTTTATTCCGGTTAGTATCTTTCTGACCTTGTTTATGTTAAGAATTCGTAAAAAGCGCTTAGGCGAAATACTGAATGTTATCTTTGTAAGTGTAATCTTTGTTACAAACATTGTAAGGTTATTTAAATAATTTCGTAAATAAAGATGTGAGATTTAAAGAGATGAGATATGAGATGATTTTTCTCATAACTTATTTTCTCAAATCTCATCTCTCAAATCTAAAACTCTGATATATGAAGTTTGGTGTTGTTGTTTTTCCGGGTTCCAATTGCGACCAAGATATTATTCACGTTTGCAGAGAAGTAATGCAATGTGAAACACGTGTTTTGTGGCATAAAGACACTTCACTGCAGGATTTAACCACAGAAGATTGTATTATGATTCCAGGTGGGTTTTCTTACGGTGATTATTTGCGCTGCGGTGCCATTGCCCGTTTTTCACCTATCATGGAAAAAGTGATAGAGCATGCTAATAATGGTGGATACGTTTGGGGAATTTGCAATGGATTTCAGGTGTTATGTGAAAGTCATTTATTGCCAGGAGCTTTGCTGATGAACGATCATCAGAAATTTCTGTGTCAGAACCAATATTTAATTCCGCAAACAACCGAAAGTGCTATCACCAGAAATCTGGATGTAGCGCAACCATTGAATATTCCGATAGCACATGGCGAAGGAAGATATTATGCTGACGAGCAAACCTTGCTTTCTTTAAAACAAAATAATCAGATTTTATTTAAGTATTGTGATGCAGACGGAAATATAAACGCTACCTCTAATCCGAATGGATCTATAGAAAATATTGCAGGTATCTGTAATGCAGGAAGAAATGTATTTGGAATGATGCCGCATCCGGAACGTTCTTCTGAAGAAGTATTAGGCAACACAGACGGCAGAAAATTATTTGAGTCGCTGTTGAATTTAGTAAACGCATAATAAGTCAATGAACAATACTCAATGGTCAATAGTTAAAAGAGTGAGAAATTTATTCTCTACTAAATTATTTATTACTGTTTACTTATTTCTGTCTGTCGGTTTTGCAAATGCACAATTTGAGCAACACCTTACCTGGAAAAGCGAAGTAGAAAAAATTTCTGAAACAGAGTTTAAGGTAAAATTTATCTGCACATTGGAAGACGAATGGCATACCTATTCTCAGTTTACCAAAGAAGGCGGACCATTGCCAACCCAATTCCGTTTTGAAAAAAATAAAGACATAGAACTAATTGGCAAGGTAGAAGAAATTGGCAAAAAGAAAACAGTATTCGATGATCTGTTTGGCGTTGATGTTACTTCTTTTATTGGTGATGTAACGTATGTGGCTAAAGTAAAACTTAAAAATCCGGCTGCCGTATTAAAAGGCGAGTTCGACGGAATGGTTTGTAAAGATGAATTTGGTTGCATGCCATATGGTCCGGAAAAATTTGCTATTTCGTTGGTTAGCGGTCAGCAGACAACAGCCAATACTATTGATACGATAAAAAAAACTACGGTAACAATTGAAACCTCAGATTCAACAACTCAACAACTCAATCATTCAACAGTCAACTTTGATTGGAGCACAGCTAAAAATGCCTGCAGTGTAAACGCAGAAGTAAAAGACAAAAGCTACTGGCTGGTTTTCTTATTAGGATTTTTAGGTGGTTTGGTTGCGTTGCTTACACCATGCGTTTTTCCAATGGTGCCACTTACCGTTAGTTTTTTTACGAAAGGTGGTAAAGACAAAAATGAAGGAATTAAAAAAGCATTACTCTATGGTTTGTCTATCATTTTAATTTACGTAATCTTAGGGTTGCTTATAACCGGTATTTTTGGTTCAGACGCATTAAACGCAATGAGTACCAATATCTGGTTTAATCTTTTGTTCTTTGTTGTTTTTGTGGCATTTGCCATTTCTTTCTTTGGATTCTATGAAATAACATTGCCGGCTTCGTGGGCAAATAAGACAGATAGCTTATCAAGCAGAGGTGGTTATTTAGGACTTTTTTTTATGGCATTTACATTGGCCTTGGTTTCTTTTTCCTGCACAGGTCCAATCATCGGCACCTTACTGGTAGAAGCAGCAACAGGTGGCGGACCCACACTTTTTAATCATATTCCTATAAAACCGGCATTAGGTATGTTTGGGTTCGGACTGGCACTGGCATTGCCATTCACTTTGTTTGCGTTGTTTCCGCAATGGCTGAAATCATTGCCAAAGTCTGGCGGATGGATGAATACGGTAAAAATGATTTTAGGTTTTGTAGAGCTGGCATTAGCGTTTAAGTTTTTATCTACCGTTGACATGACGATGAACTGGGGCATTTTACGCTTTGAGCCATTTATGATTATCTGGATATTGATTTTTGGTGCAATGTCATTGTATTGTTTAGGTATTTTCTTTAAAAACAAACCCGGTAATTTTGTTAAGGCTTTAGGTGTGGCAACCTTGTTGTTTACGTTCTATTTAGTGTATGCTTTAATCAACTATAAACCGGTGAATTTATTCAGCGGACTGATACCACCAACTTCTTATAATTTTAAAGAAAAAAATGAAGAAGCCTTCAAACACTTTAAAGATTATGAAGAAGGATTAGCATATGCAAAAACGCAAAACAAACCCGTTTTAATCGACTTTACAGGATATGGTTGTGTCAATTGCAGAAAGATTGAAGATAATGTATGGTCGGACGAGCAGGTACAGGAAAAGTTAAAAGATTATGTGGTTATTTCCTTGTATGTAGATGACAGAAAAGCCTTACCGGAAAATGAATGGTATACTTCGTCAGCGACAGGAAAAGAAAGAGAAGTAAAAACCGTAGGTCAAAAATGGAGTGATTTTCAGGCACGCTATTTTAAAACCAACTCACAGCCGCAATATGTACTGATTAATACTAAAGAACAATTGCTCAACCAGCCGGTAGCCTATGATTTTTCAAAAGATAAAGACAACTACATTAGTTTTTTAGAGTGCGGTTTAAAGATGAATGAACAGTTGAAATAAATCAAGATAAATGGTAATGCTTTTTAGTGATACCATAATTGAATAACTAAGTGAGTTGGTAAGTTTTAAATTTACCAACTCTTTTTATTAAAACCTATTCGTCTAAAATCTGTTATCTTTGTGATTCATTAATTCTATATTTCTACAACTCAATAATTATAAGATGAATATCGGAATAGTTTGTTACCCAACCTTTGGCGGCAGCGGTGTTGTCGCTACAGAATTAGGGAAAGGGCTTGCCCAAAAAGGACATAATGTTCATTTTATTACCTATAAAGAACCGGCTCGTTTACTCGATACTTTTAATGAAAATATCTTTTTTCACGAAGTACGTTTAAACGATTATCCGCTTTTTGATTATGCACCTTACGAAACTGCT
>DAOORG010000019.1:0-2365 GCA_035389165.1 Chitinophagales bacterium | reverse complement strand
GCGCTCGAAGCCATGGCTTGTGAAGTGCCGGTGGTGTCTAGTAATGCCGGTGGAATTCCTGAGGTAAATATAGAAGGAGAAACCGGATTTCTATTAGATGTAGGTGATGTGGCAGGCATGGCAAAACGAACGTTGGAATTATTACAAGACGAAGACAAACTCGTACAATTTAAAAAGAACGCATTTGCACAGGCGCAAAAATTTGACATCTCATCGATACTGCCACAATACGAAGCCTTTTATGAGAAAGTAAAAAATAGCGGAAAGTGTAAGTAAATTATTTATTCTAAATTTAAGGACATGTTTTTTTAATTTTTATTAACTTCACTATGTCAAAAGACGTGTCATGACAGTAAAACCTCAATATATTACGAGCAATTCCGGCAAGAAAACTGCAGTTATCATACCAATAAAAGAGTATGAACGATTACTTGAAGAGTTGGAAGATATGGAAGATGTAAAATTATATGATGCTTCAAAATCTAAAAATGAAACATCTTTAGATATTAATATCGCATTTAAGAAATTGGATGCTAAAAGAAAATCTAGATAATGTATATCGTTACTATTCGTAAGAATGCGCTTAAATTCTTAGAAGTACTAAACGAGCCTGATTATTCGAAAATTAAGAATGCCATTTTTGATTTAGCTAATAACCCAAGACCCAAAGGTTGTAAAAAATTAAAAAATCGTGAAGCATATAGAATTCGGCAAGGTGATTACAGAATTATTTACGAAATTTTTGATAAAGTATTAACAATAGATGTGGTAGCAATTGGACACAGAAGAAATATTTACGAGTAAGATTTTAATCGTTCACTTCTGTAGAACCAATACAACAAAAACGCACTCATTCCGGTAAAAAAATGCCAAAGTGCATGTCCCTGATAAACGGAAGTCGGATCACACGCAATTTTCTGAACGTCCATGGTTCGTAAAATAAATGCGCCTATCATTAGCAATAAACTCAGAATTGCAAATGATATATTGAAATTAGGCTTGTTTTGAAGGTAATTTAGAACAGTTCCGCAGATAATCAGTAAGATTAAAAAAGGCAACAGATACAGGCTGCTGATTAATAAATGAATCTGGATAAATAATAAAATAATCAGGAATAAACATCCGACAAAAATACGCTTAAATTGATTCGATGCATTCTCCTTTATCAATAATCGGTAGTAGCTTATTCCAATTAATACAATGCAAATACTGTAGGTAGCATTCATATCAATTCGCTGACCAATCCATGTGAGTGAAGCATGAAAGAACGCGCTGCCTATGCTTAAATAAATGAGGCAAACACCAAAGAAGCATGAAATAAATGGAAATTGTTGAACGAGGTTTTTATTTTCTATTTTATCTGTTTTGTCATAAAATGAAATTAAAACTGCAATCATTCCAAGAAAAAAGTAGGCTAAGTTTGAATACGTATTGATAGATTGTCGAAAGAAGTGAGCGTAATGATCTAACTCACAATATTCTGCTGTTAAAGCAGATTTGCTTTGCTGCATGGTTTGCCAGATGCTGCCATCAAAATGAAGATTTAAGAAAACAAATAATAACAACATTGCACTGGTTGTCAATAAAGCGATTCCATAAATTTTGTAGATAGTTGATTTTTGCATTCCTATAAAAATAGAAAAAGCATTTTGAAATTTTTATAATAAAAAAACACCTCAGGTTATGGAGGTGTTTTTTATGTAAGCTGTGCTGATTTATTTCAACGTATTCAAAGCGTCTAAAAATGGTTGTAAATCAGAAAGTGAGTAAGCATCTTCGCTTAATCTGTCATCGATAAAACGGTATTTTTTTCCGCCAATCGTTTTGAAAAATTCCAGATGAACTCGTTTTTCATCTTCGCCTTCTTCTTCACAAGAAAAAATAAAGCCATTTAAATTAGATGCCAGAATTTTTCCGGTTCCATTATACATATCATTCGTTTTCACATCGGCTTTCATTTCTGCTAAGGTAAGCGTGGTTACTTCTGCCTGAATATCAACATTGCCGCTTCTGATAATTCTAAAATCACCATCTTTAAAAACTTCTGTTCCTTTTGGTGCATTCATAGTAGCGTTGATGCCTAAAGAACTTAAACTAATAACTGTAGAGTTTGCAGGTATAGTTGAAGCAGTTGTGCTTGTTGAAGTTGGTTTAGTTGTAGTTGCTGCAGTACTACTTGTTGTTGATTTTGCAGTGGTAGTAGTAGATACAGGTTTATTGGCTACAGTTGGTTTATCTTTAGCTACTACTGCATTCAATGTTTCGCATGAAATTTGTTTGCTATAATTTTCTGCATTTGGTGCGTAGCCGTAAAACGATTTCTGATATTGACCACCACCTAAATAATCTTTTCTGAAAAAGAATG
>DAOORG010000018.1:13830-18153 GCA_035389165.1 Chitinophagales bacterium | reverse complement strand
TCTCATGTTAAATCGTTTATTCAAAATATTCATCACTTTAGAGACTGTTATATTAAGGATGAAAGTGCACCAATTGAAAGAGTAACTATTTTTGATGAAGCACAGAGAGCTTGGACAAATAAACAAGCTTCTAGTTTTATGCGAACCAATAAAGGTATTACCGACTTTGATAAATCAGAGCCAGAATTCCTTATAGAAGTTATGGATAGACATCATGATTGGTGCACAATAGTTTGTTTAATTGGTGGCGGACAAGAAATTAATACAGGTGAAGCAGGATTAGAGGAATGGATAAGACCATTTTCAGAAAAGTTTAATGAGTGGAATATTTATTACTCTACTAAAATCGTTGAAGACGAAAACTATATTAAAGACGAAAACGCTTTAATAATTCTAAAAAATAGAAAAGCGATTAAAAAAGATGAACTCCATTTGTCTGTTTCTTTAAGATCATTTAGAAGTGCTCAGTTATCAAATTTTATTCAAGAAGTAATAAATAATGATATTGAAAAAGCAAAAAGCATTTACCATGATTATATTAAAAAAGATTATCCAATTAAAATTACACGTGACTTAGATTCTGCTAGAGAATGGTTAAAAGAAAAAGCTAAAGGTTTTGAAAGATACGGTATTATTGCTTCTTCTGGAGCTATTCGGTTAAGACCTTTTGGTTTAAATGTGAAAGCAAAAATTGATGCGCCTATTTGGTTTTTGAATGATAAAGATGATATTCGTTCATCTTATTTTTTAGAAGAAGTTGCAACAGAATTTGATATTCAGGGTTTAGAATTGGACTGGACTTGTGTTGCTTGGGACGGAGATTTATTTTATGATAATAGCCAGTGGAACTATAGGAAATTTAAAGGTACAAAGTGGCAAAATATTAATAGTGATGAAATCACCAATTATTTAATAAACTCATATCGTGTTTTATTGACAAGAGCGAGACAAGGAATGGTTATATATATACCATTTGGCAATGATGAAGATATTACACGACCATGTTATATATACAATGGCACCTTTAATTTTTTCAAGTCGCTAGGAATTGAAGAAATATAGAATAAATAGACTTATTGAGTTTTCATATTTCCCTTCAACTCTAAAATTCACCTTTCATTTACTATCTTTAGCCAAAATTTTGTGTAATGGCCAACGGCAACGACTCGCCTTTAAAGAAAACGTGGATTCGACTATTGAAGAATAAACCGGCAATTGCCAGTTTAATCGTGATTTGTATTGCCATTGTGCTCGCTATCATCGGGCCAAGTATTGCTCCGGATAAAACACCGGATGCCGATGATCAGATTCTGGAAATGGCGAACGTAAATCCGGGATTTTCAATTAAATTATTAGCCGTACAAAAAAACAGAGAGGAAAAAGCTCCTTCATTGCTCAGCAAGATATTTCTAGGCAGAGATAATCCAAATGAAATGATTCCGATTGTTTCTTATTCATTCGACGACAGCGCGAATATCGTACTGGAAAAATATGAAGGCGAAGGCAGAGGTGCCGTAAAAATGGTGCTGCCTGTGGTGGATGTATGTGAGGCGTTGTCCAACACTAAACCAGAAATTCAACTGAACGGCGACCAGGCAACTTATACTTCTTTTGAAGAAAAAAAGGAAACGGTTTCGCTGGCAGCATTAAAAAAGGAAATTGAAAGCAAGAGAATCATTACTAAAACCTACCATCTCGGCACGGATGGTTATGGCCGTGATATTTTGAGTCGCTTATTGTTTGGTGTGCGTGTTTCCCTGTCGGTGGGTTTGATTGCCGTGCTGATTTCATTGACTATCGGTATTTTTATGGGCAGCGTGGCGGGTTTTTACCGCGGTGCAGTGGATAATGTCATCATGTGGTTCATCAATGTGATCTGGGCAATTCCAACAATACTTTTAGCCATGGCGATCCGTTTTGCCATTGGCGATAAAATTCCTTCATTCCTGGCAATTTTTATTGCGGTGGGCTTGTCGATGTGGGTAGAAGTGGCGAGAATTGTGCGCGGTCAAGTGCTGGGTGTGCGCGAGATGGAATACGTGCAGGCGGCCCGCGGATTAGGATACAACAATGCCAGAATCATTATCAAGCATATTTTACCGAATATCATCGGACCCATTATGGTGATTGCTGCTTCGGATTTTGCATCGGCAATTTTAATAGAAGCAGGTTTGAGTTTTGTTGGTATCGGTGTGAAACCGCCAACGCCAAGTTGGGGAACGATGCTAAACGACCACAGAGCCTACTTATTGACACCTGGCAAGGCCTTTTTAGCGCTGGCACCCGGAATTTGCATTATGGTTATGGTGCTGGCTTTCAACCTTTTAGGAAATGGCCTGCGCGATGCCTTTGATGTGAAAGGAAAAACCGTTTAGACTAAACCGTTGATTTTCAATTGATTTAAAATTTTTTAGTATTAAGTTTTATTGCAATGCGTACTTTATTGCCTAAAGTTAAATTATCTTTGAACTTACGTTGTCATTAATACGTTTTATTGGTGAATTCCACTTATATACTTATTTTTGGTGACAGAATCTGGTATCCTATTTTGGAAAACAAAAGTCCCTTCCGAAGCTTCGGAAAGGGATTTAGGGTTAAAAACGAACAATGAGAAGAACATATATTCACAAAGAAGGCTGGAAAATTGTATTAACTACTTTTGCAGTTGTTTTAGGAATAAACCTGTTGACTAATTTTGTATTTCATGCAGGCAAAACGGTGAGCTGGATTACCTTCCTGTTTACCTTTTCATTTTTCTGTTTTGTCACTTACTTTTTCAGAAATCCGCGCAGAAACATCATTACGGATGACGATATGATTATTTGTCCTGCAGACGGCAAAGTAGTGGTGATAGAAGAAGTGTTTGAGCCTGAATATTTTGAAGATAAACGTTTACAGGTTTCCGTGTTTATGTCACCGGCGAATGTACACGTAAACCGAGCACCGATAGCAGGTGAAGTGAAATATTCCAAATACCACGATGGTAAATATTTAGTGGCATGGCATCCGAAGTCTTCTACGGAAAACGAACGTACGTCTATCGTGATTGATAACGGCAGCGTGGATGTTCTGGTGCGACAAATTGCAGGAAAAGTAGCTCGTCGAATTGTATATTATCTGGAAGAAGGTGACAGCATTGAGCAAGGCGCAGACTTCGGTTTTATTAAATTCGGTTCCCGCGTGGATATGTTCCTGCCATTAGATACGAAAATCAATGTGCAGTTGGGTCAAAAAGTGAAAGGTGGTATCACCGTCATTGGAGAATTGCCTAAATAATTCAAATTTCTTATTTCAGCTTGTACAAGGTGATTCCGTGAAAATTGCCGATACTGTCTTTTAAGTAGGGTTGCAATAAAATTCTCTGTTTCCATTTATCATTTCCTACTACCAAAAAATCTGCCTGTTGCTGCCTGAGCACTTTCGGATAATCATTGAATTCGGTATAGCCTTTTCGTTTCAGCAGCGACAATGTTTTGTTGGGTGAGTCGTCCGGCAGGGAAAGTAAAATACTTTTCTCTGAAACGCCGTGTTGTGTCAGAAATTGCTGCATTTCCACAGATGCCATATTGCCATTGTACAAGTTGTCCGTTAATTTTTGACTGACAAAAGATTTACAAAAATAGATATTCAGCAGTAAGAATAAGAAAAGTGCCGTGTGTGTAAATACGTTTTCCGCATGAAAGAAATTGTAAGTTTTTAAAATGCCAATCAACGCAAATAAAATAAAAATGAAGAATGGCACATAATAGTATTCGTGTCCAATCATTTTCTGGTAAAACAACAAAATATACAAAATCGTTAACAACATTCCTGAAGCAATCAACACACGCAATTCCGCATCTAATTTTTTACGGTGTCTCAGCATGTAAAAAGCAGCCATCAGTAAAACTACAGATGCAGGATGCCAAAAATAATTTCTGCTTAGTGAGACAATCATCCGCCATAAACCTAAGCCTATTTCGTAAGCAGTTAATTTCCAAATTGGCGACACACTCAAAAAATAGTAAGTGTCGTGATGTTCACGGTTATACTGCTTTGCATAAGCATACCAAATAAAAATAAAAAGACCACTAATAACCATCCAAATTTGCGACCACTTAAAAATGGATTTTTTATTTCGCTGCTGATAAAGAAACAAGGTAAGCATTGCCAGGTTTATCACTTCGCTTGCCTTTAATAAACCTGCCAATGTGAAACAACAAAAACCAATACTCAGCCACCCAAACTGCTCTTTTTGGTATGCATATAAAAAAAATGCCCAACCCATAAATGCCATACTTAATGCCGGAACATCGCTTAAAAAATTATTACCGTAAAAGATAA
>DAOORG010000018.1:1425-13730 GCA_035389165.1 Chitinophagales bacterium | reverse complement strand
AATGCCATACTTAATGCCGGAACATCGCTTAAAAAATTATTACCGTAAAAGATAAGCAAGGGTGAAGTACACATAAACAGCGTACATAAAACAGAAAGAAATCTGCGTTGTAAAAAATAAAAGGAAATGAAATAGATGGCAATGATTCCGGAAAAGAATGTGCCGGTGTGCAACACGCGAAGTGCAAGTGCTGTGTTTTTACATTGTGCTGCGATAAAATAAAAAAGTGGAAATTCGCCGGCAACTTTGCCTTGCTCAGACTGCAGATTATATGTTTCCGGCTGCAGGAATGGCAATCCGTATTGATGATAATTCTGTGTCATTGCATAGCTGTCAGCTTGCCGCCACAGGTGCGAACCTTGTGGTAGTAGTTGCAGCATATCCGGATAGCCATATAGTAAACCTAGTGCAAGCAATGCAATTACCAAGAGTAGGAGTGCCGTCAACGTAAACTTCATCGCATTAAAAATACAATTTTAAACATTGCCAACTAAAAAAGACAGGTAGTAATTTACCTGTCTTTCCAATTGTTACATCTTGTTTTTAATACCCGAATATCTGTTCGAGTGTGTATTTGGTTACTTTGTTGTATTTGCTCAAATCATTCGACAGGATTTTTTTCTCGTTGCCGATAATGCTGAGTGTGTAAGGTTTTTTAGCAATCATTTTCTGGTGGAATGCTTTCAAGTCGTCGAAGGTGAATTTATCCAGCATCTGATAGGTTTTTGCACGCGTATCGTAGCTGATGCCAAGGCGTTGAGCATTCAGAAAGTTGAACAAAATTTGTTCTTTAATTATTCTGGAGGTGGCATAATTATTCTTCAGTGAAGATTTAGTTACAGAAAATAGTTTTTCAGAATAGGGTAAGGAATCCAGCAATTCTTCCATACCTACAATTGCTTCACTCATTTTATCTGCCTGACAACCTACATATGCTTTCATGGAATTTGGTTCATTTTTTTTGTAGGCAGTGCCATAAAATGCGTAGGTGGAATAGGCGAGTGCTTTAGATTCTCTTATCGTTTGGAATACAACACCTGACATGCCGCCACCAAAATATTCATTGAATAAATTGACTACCGGAATGTTTACCGCATTAAATAAAGTAGAATTTCTGTTCCAGGTAATTTCTGTCTGTACCATGTCGTAATCGGCAATGTTTACTTCTTTCTGTGTTGTCTTTCTGAAGGTAAACGGAAAGCTGGATGGAATCATTTTGGTTTGTAAACCGGTTTTATGATACATGGATAAAGTAGACACCAATTGCTGTTTGTCTTCCGGTCCGTAGTATAAAATTTTGTGCGGATATTTTGTGAGATTTCTTAATAAAGTGACCAGTTCTTCTGCGGTCAATTTTTTCAATTCTTCATCTGAAAGCTTGTAGTTAAACGGATTTTTTAATCCATACATGGCAATTTGCTGCAAACCGGCCATGATTTTGAATTTTTCCAGTTTGTCATTTTCTCTGTTCCTGATATAATCATTAATAAAGTCTTCCAGTTTGTTTTGGTCTGGTTGGCAATCTGTTAACAGATGTTCGAGCAGTTCTATAGATTTTGCTAAATTGCTGTTCAGTCCGTTCAGTTGCACAGATGTGGAACGGCTGTCAGAACTGATGTTAAAGCTGGATGCGTATTTATAAAATTCTTTGTTTATTTCTTCTGCAGAATATCGGTTAGTGCTCAGGTATTTCAGGTATTCCAATGCCACAGGCAATTTTTTGATATGATTGCTACCCATGTCAAAATAGTAATACAGAGAGAATAGCTGGTTGTCTTTATTTGGTGAAATAATCACCGGCATTTTATTCGACAAAGCTTGCTGGATATCTTTTTTGAAATCTAAGAAAACAGGTTTTACAGGTTCCGTTTTCATGTCAGTCAGTTGTTTAACAAAATCAGACTGCGCGTTTCTGTTAACTTCAACTTCATGAATTTGCGGCTTTTCTACTTTTAAAATAGACGTATCTTTTCCTGTTTTTTTATAGATGACAACATAATTTTCACCAAACCATTTATTGGCAAATGCAATGATGTCGCTTTTTCCGTAGTTTTTAATTTCTTCGTAGAAAGCCAGCTCATCGTTCCAGTTAACTTCTTTTATAAATCCATCCAGCAGGTTGAACGCTCTGTCGCTGTTGCGTTCCATTTTCTGCAGTTTCTCTTTCTCAAAGTTGTTTTTTACTGCCTGAATCAAAGCATCATCAAAATTTCCTTTTTTCAGATTTTCAATTTCGTTCAGCAATAATTTTTTTACTTCTTCCAGAGATTGTCCTTCTTTTGGTTTGCCATCCAGTTCATACATGCTATAGTCTTTCATCGTTTGTGCATAGGATACAGCATCCAGTACTTTTTGTTTCTGCATCAGGTTAATATCTAATAAACCTGCTGTTCCGTTAGCGAGAATTCTATCGGCAAACTGAAGCAGATTTGTTTCTTTTGTTTTTGCGCCAGGAAATCTGTAAGCGATGGAAACCCATTCATCTTTGGGTCCGTATACTGTTTTTTCTATTGGTGCCGTTATCGGTGCTTCTACAGGTGCGTTATAAGGAGTTACTTCTTTTGGTGCGAAGCTTCCGAATTTTTCATCAACTGATTTTATCACGGCATCCGGATCAAAATCACCCACCAGAATCATACACATATTGTTTGGCACATAGTACTTATCATAGTATTTTCTGATTTCTTTCAGCGACGGATTCTTTAAATGTTCGATTGTTCCAATGGTAGTTTGCTGTCCGTAATTATGAGTTGGAAATAAATTAGCGAGTAATAATTCTGCAGCTTTCCAGTCATCGTTATCCAATGAGCGATTTTTCTCTTCATAGACAGCTTCCAGTTCTGTATGGAATAATCTGAAAACCGGATTTCTAAAACGTTCAGCTTCTACTGTCAGCCATCTGTCAATCTGGTTGGATGGTATGTCGTTCACGTAAGCGGTTTGTTCGTACCAGGTGAAAGCGTTAGTTCCTTTGGCACCAATGGTACTCATTAACTTGTCATATTCGTTGGCGATGGCAAATTTTGCTGCAATTCCACTCACAGAGTCGATGGCTTTATAGATTTGAGTGCGTTTGGTTTCGTCTTTAGTTGAGTTGTATTGTTCGTACAATTCATCAATCTTATCGATGTAAGGTTTTTCTTTTTCCCAATCCAGCGAGCCGAATTTGTCGGTGCCTTTGAACAACATATGCTCCAGATAATGTGCCAGACCAGTGTGATTGGCCGGATCGGTATTGCTGCCTGCTTTAGTGGCAATAATAGTTTGTAATCTTGGTTCTGCTTTGTTGATTCCGAGAATAACGGTCAGTCCGTTTTTTAAGGTATAAAATCTCGTTTTGAACGGATCGTTTTTTACAAATTTATACGTGTAGTTATTGCTGGTTTCTGAAGTCCATTCATATGATACTTGCGCCGATGTAACGGCATAGGTAAGAACAGACAGAAATAAAATAAGGAGTTGTTTTTTCATAAAATCAGTGGTTTTATATTATTGTCAGATTTAGAATTTGATTAAAGGTAAATAAAAATACAGCACGGAAAAAAAATGCAGTTCATTATTTTTCAACGACTTCCACTTGTTTTTCTTTATTGGCGATGATTTGCGGAGTTCCTTTGTATTCCGTTACCTTTCCTTTTACACAAATTGTTTTTCCTTGCAAAAAATCTTCCGGTTTGTAGGAGAAATTTGACCTGTCCTGTCCAAATATCATTACCGTAAAAACCTGCTCAGGATACTTTTTATCCAGGTTGATATAGGTTGGATTGGTTTTTCCATTTTCATTAAATTTGGTGCTGACGACTTTGCCGCAAACACAGGCTTCTTTTCCGATAAAATCTCTTGCCTGTACCGTGTTTATTTTGCCTTTGCCAAATTCTTTAGGTGTGAACTGAGATGCTTTCAGTTGCTCAAAATAATCGGCATCAAAGTCGGTAATATTAGTTTGCATTTCCAGTATATTTTCGAGGCTATCTATCAATTTTGGAAAAAAATCAATACCGGTCAATTTTTCTAAGCTATCAATAGAGACTACATGTTTCTCCAATTCATACGGAACGCTTTTGTTTGGATATAAAAAAGCAATGGCCTTATATTGAGGCGGATAATAATCCAGCACTATTTTGTAGATATACTCAGGAATAGAAACCTTGAAAGATCCTTGCGGCAGCTTTGGTAAATTGCTTTGCAAAACAGGTCCGGTGACTACAATTAATTCAGAATTTTCGATTGCCCATTCGCGCACCTGCATTTCCAATTTGTTCCATGCGCCTTGATTTAATTGCGGATGTTGCGGTATGATGTTGGAATAAAAATAAGATTCGCTTAACGCCTTTCGGTTCCATTTAAAATCTGCAGACGCAGCGAGGTGTCCTCTGTCATAACCGCTGTTCCAGTAATCTGTGGAGTCCGACATATTTTTCTTAATGAACGGATCAGGACGAAAATCATTACTGCGTGTTTGATTGCCATATAAGATATCTTTCAGAATAACATGTGTCACATAGTTGGGTTGTCGATGTTCCGGATTATAGCTGGAAACAAAGGCAACATGTCTTGCCAGAATTTCGTTTTCAAGAGGTGCGGCAATTCCTACAGAGTCAATAAGTTTCTGAATATGAAATAATTTGGAGGCTTCAAAGTCTTTGAAAATATCTTTTTGAAGCTGGTAAGCAGATACACTATCCTGACTATAAACAGTAAAACAGGATGACGTGAAAATCAACAGTAAAATCTTTATAACATTCATGCGTCAAATATAAAACAAAAAACGAGCCATAAAATGACTCGTTTGTTAAAATTTTATATAAATGGATTAATCGTTATAAATCGACTCGATTTCTTTGGTATATCGTTCGTTAATCACTTTGCGTTTCAGCTTCATCGTTGGCGTAAGTTCACCGGATTCTGCCGTCCATTCATTCACCAGCAGTTTGAATTTTTTGATTTGTTCAATATGACTGAAGTTCGGATTTATTTCGTCGATAATTCCCTGATATTTTGCCAGTACTTTTGGATTGGCTACTAAATCAGATCTGTAAGTGAAGGTGATGCCGTTTTCTGCGGCCCATTGTTCCAATACCGGAAATGCAGGAACGATAACGGCAGAAACAAATTTTTTGCTTTCGCCAACCACCATAATTTGTTCAATGAAGAAATTTTCTCTGCACTTGCTTTCAATAGGTGCCGGTGCTACATATTTACCACCGGAAGTTTTTAATAATTCTTTCTTACGGTCTGTAATTTTAAGGAATTTGTTGCCGGCATTATTCGTTACAAAAGTACCAACGTCGCCGGTGCTGAACCATCCGTCTTCTGTTAATACTTCTCTGGTTTTTTCTGGTTCTTTGTAGTAACCTTGCATAATATTAGGTCCTTTTGCCAGAATCTCGCCATCTTCCGCTATCTTGATTTCTACGTCTTTTATCGGCATTCCTACTGTACCCAACATGGCGCCACCTTCTACAAAGCGGTTGAATGTTAATACCGGTGAAGTTTCCGTTAAACCATAACCTTCGCGAATTGGAATTCCGGCAGCAGAGAATACACGAGCCATTTTCAGCGGACAAGCTGCAGAGCCGGTTACTATTCCCAAAATTCTACCGCCTAAGCCTTCACGCCATTTGGAAAAGATTAATTTATCGGCTATTTTGAATGCAAAAGAAGGTTTTTGATCGTAATCATATTTGTCTGCCAGCTCCAGCGCCCAGAAAAATAATTTCTTTTTGATGCCAGTCAAAGCCAATCCTTTATTAACGATGCCTTCGTATACTTTTTCCAATAAACGTGGTACCGTAGTGAAGAAGTGCGGACGAACCGTGCCTAATTTTTCTTTTAAGGTGTCAATATCCGAGTAATATACGTTTGCTCCGGCGTGTAAGTAGGTGTAAATCACCATTCTTTCAAAAATATGACATAATGGTAAGAAGCTCAATGCCGTTTGGCCGGCTTCTAAGGGTAATTCTGCTCTAACCGTCAATACATTTGAAACTATGTTATTGTGAGACAACATTACACCTTTAGGTGTACCTGTCGTTCCTGATGTATAGATTAAAGTAGCCAGCGCATTTGAATCGATGGTGTCTGAGATGGCTTTTACTTGTGCTATGTCACCACCTTCGCCTAATTTTATGATTTCGTCATAGTTTTTAGCTCCTTCTACCTGATCAAACGTATATACTTCTTGTAATGAAGGAACAGACGCGACCAGATTTTTTACTTTTTCGTATAATTTTGCATCTGAAACAATACAGATTTTTGCTTCTGCATGATTCAGGATATATTCGTAATCTTTTTCGCTGATGGTTGGATATAAAGGCACATTGATAGCACCAATCTGACCGATGCCCTGATCGCAGATGTTCCATTCCGTTCTGTTGGCTGTAGTCACAACAGCAACTTTATCACCTTTTTGTATACCGAGCTTTAGCAGGCCTAAGCTCATATTATTCGATAGGTTAATTAATTCATCGGTACTGATTTTCCACCAGTTTCCGTCTTTGATGGTAGCCATCGCTACCTGTTGCGGATAATTTTCTTTCTGATAATGTAAAACGTCAAATAATCTTTTAACTTCCATTTCTACGTAATTTTATTGTAAAATGTATCAATAATGTCTTTATATCGCTCTTTTATTACTTTCCTTTTGAGTTTCATGGTTGCGGTAAGAAGACCATTTTCCACTGTCCACTCATCTGCTAAAAGTTCAAATTGCTTAATTTGTTCAACTTTTCCAAAGTTAACATTAAATTCTGTAATAATATCTTTGTAAAACTGTTTTACCTGTGGGTTGTTCAATATATCATTAATAGAAATAGTTGAGATTTGATTTTTTGAACACCACTCTTTCAGGTTTTCAAATTCAGGAATAATCAAAGCGGAAATATATTTTTCACCATCGCCTTCTAAAGCAATTTGGTCTATATAAATGGATTCTTTTAATTTATTTTCGATAGGTGCCGGTGCCACATATTTTCCACCGGACGTTTTAAACAGTTCTTTCTTGCGGTCGGTTATTTTTAAAAAACCGTCAGCAGTAAATTCACCAATATCACCGGTAAGCAACCAGCCATCTTCTGTAAACATTTTTGCCGTTTCTTCCGGATTTTTGTAATAGCCTAACATTACACTTGGTGCTTTAATCAGAATTTCACCGTCTGCCTCAATTTTTGCCTGAACACTCGGCAGTAGTTTTCCCACACAGCCGGCACGGAAATCTTTTTGCCTGAACGGAACAACACTAACCACCGGTGAGCATTCCGTTAAGCCGTAACCTTCCAGCACCGGTATATTGGCGTTGGTAAAAATGGTTGCCAATCTTGGTTGTAGCGGTGCAGAGCCGCAAATGATTGCTTTTATTCTGCCACCTAATGCTTCACGCCATTTGTTAAATACAAATTTATTGGCAACCATCAAATTGGATGATTGTGAAAATGATTTCGGTTGACCCAGTTCATTTTCCATAGCTTGTTTCAGCGACCAGAAAAAAAGTTGTTTTTTAAAGCCGGTGAGTGCTTGTCCTTTTTTTACAATCTTCTCATACACTCTTTCCAGTAAACGTGGAACGGTTGTAAAATAATGCGGTTTTATGTCTTGAAGGTGCTCGGAAATGCTTTCTAATCCATCGGCAAAATAAACAGAAACACATCCTGCAAAATAAACGTAGTTGATGGTACGTTCAAATACATGACTCAAAGGCAGGAAACTAAGTACAATTTCATTTTTACCAACAGGAATTGCAGCCAGACAATCTTTAACATTAGAGACAATATTATGATGAGACAGCATCACACCTTTGGGTGTGCCTGTAGTTCCGGATGTGTATATAATTGTTGCCAGATCATTTGGCTGAATGGCATTTTTAATGTCTGACACCAATTTAGATATTTCCTGATTGTCTGTCAGTAATTCTTTCCAATGTTTTACATTTTCCACTTCATCAAAACTGTACACTTCTTTCAGGCTCGGAACATTCGGAAGTATCTGTGAAATTTTGCGAAACATGAGCTTGTCAGAAACAAAAATATATTTTACTTCCGCATGGTTGAAGATAAATTCATACTCTTTACTGCTGATCGTTGGATAAACTGGAATATCGACCACGCCAATTTGCATACATGCCAAATCAGTAAAATGCCATTCGGGTCGGTTCGTTGTTGAGATAATGGCAATTTTATCGCCTTTTTGCAAACCTAATTGCAATAAACCTTGGCTTAGCTTATTCGCAGTAGAAATAAATTCCTGTGTAGAACAGCTTGTCCAGGTTTTTTTATCTTCCCTTCTAGATAAACAGTTGTCCAATGGACAAACGTTGAGCTGATGTTCTATAATATCAAAAATTCGGGTATACGACACGCCTTATATAAAATGTGAATTTCAAAATTAAAAAATTAAATTCGTTGTGCAATCTATTATGAAAGATTTATCAGATTTAATTTTATACAAGGCTTCTGCAGGTTCCGGAAAGACCTATACGCTTGCAAAAGAATATCTGAAGCTGGTTATTCTGAATCCGTATGATTATAATAAAATTCTCGCAGTAACTTTTACCAAGAAAGCTACTGCTGAAATGAAAACCCGAATTATCGAATACTTGAGTGCATTGGAAAAAAAAGATGCAAGTATACTTTCGCTCAGAAATTCCATTATTGAAGAGATTAAACAAACAAAAAATATTGATGTAAGCGAGCAGTTTGATAAAAACGTACATATTGCATTGCAATTGATCTTACATGATTATTCTAATTTCAACATCTCTACGATTGATAGTTTTTTTCAAAGTATCATTCGTTCATTTGCCAAAGAACTGGATTTGCCGATAGGAATGGAAGTAGAATTAGACACGGATTTGGTTATACAGCAGGCAGTGCTATCCATGCTCAAGGAATACAAAACGGACAAAGATGCCTTTTCTGACTGGCTGGAAGAATATGTGTTTGATTTGATTGAAGAAGACAAAAGCTGGAAAATTGAAAAAAATATCTCAAAACTTTCTAAACAATTATTGAGCGAAGATTATCAGTTGCTGGCATCCGAAAATAATCTGAATTTTGATATTGAAACGTATAAAAAAGCATTAACAGCGTTAAAGCAAATTGTATACAATTACAGAAAAGGAATAGATGATTTAACTAAGAAAGTGATTCAACAGCTAAAAACAGATGCTGTAGATTTGAGCCTGTTTTTTCAGGGAAACAGAAGTGTGCAATCGTTTATTAATTCCACAAAAAAGTACGAGCCTGAAGCGAACTCATATGTACAGAAAATGCTGAGTGGTGAGGCATTATTTTCAAAAGCAACTGCAAAAGACGAAGCGCTTGCAATGCAGCTGGAAAGCGCGTGGAATAACTACATTCTCTATTATATACAGGCTGTTTTGGAACTTAAAGAACAGTACCAGAAACAATATAATGCTGCGGAAATAGTACTCAAAAATATTTATTCGCTCGCTTTATTGGAGTTTATAAATGCTAAAATAAAGGAATATAAATCGGATAAAAATTTGATTTTGATTTCTGATACAAATCAGATTGTCAGCTTGATTGCACAGCACGAAGAAGTGCCCTTTATCTTTGAAAAATCAGCGAGTTTTTTAAAGTATATTCTGCTGGATGAGTTTCAGGATACATCGAGCCTGCAATGGAAAGGTGTGTTGCCGTTGTTGCTGGAAATTTTGCAACAGGTAAATGGTTTGGTGTTGATTGTAGGCGATCCAAAACAAAGTATTTACAGATGGCGCGGCGGAAAAATGGAATTAATTATCGATGGCATTGCAGCGGATTTAACCTATCACTGGAAAGACCGAATTGATGTTTCTCTGAAAGAAAATTACAGAAGTGCCAAAGAAATTGTTGAATTTAATAATGCTTTTTTCGCAGCCATAAAAAATGAAATACCACTTCAGAATGAGTTGTTTGAAAATGTGTTGTCTGATGTGGAACAAAAAGTGGTGAAAACAGATAAAACAGGATTTGTACAGTGCAAATGGTTAGAGAAAAATGATGAAGAAGATATACAACTGGCAGAAGTTTTACAAATTGTCAAGTCAGTAGAAAACACTAAAAAATATAGCGATATAGCCGTGTTGACGCGTAATAATATGCATGGTGCTGCTGTTGCCAATTATTTGCAGGAACATCAGATTCCGGTAGTTTCTGCCGAGTCATTATTATTGCAAAATCAATTGTCGGTAAAATTGCTGATTGCTGCGTTAGAATATATCGTTCATCATGAAGAAGATTTCTATGCCGTAAAACTGAATTATCTGTATGCACAATTTTTACGGCTTGAAAACATTGAAGAATATCTGCACAAACCAAAATCAACGACTTATTTTTTTGAACAAAAAGTTGAATTGCTGCAAAAGAAAAACACCGGACAATTATCATCTGTTGCGCTAAATGAACTCACTTTCAGATTGTTGAATGCATTGGATTTGGATGCGCAAACGGATAATTATATCTTGCGTTTTCAGGATATAGTTTACAAGTACGTGCAGAATTATTCCACTTCCACACGTGAATTTTTAGACTACTGGAACGAACAAAAACATAAGCTTTCCATCATTCCACCGGAAGGATTAAACGCAGTAAAAATTTACACCATACACAAATCAAAAGGCTTGCAGTTTCCGGTGGTGATTGTGCCTTATGCCAGTTGGAGTATGAAGCCAAAAGCAGATTCTACCATTTGGGTGAAAAGTGATGTGCCGCCTTTTAATGCATTGAATATTTTTCCTGTGGAAATGACCAAAAAGCTAGAAAACAGTTTGTTCGAAGCGGAATACAAAAAGGAAATTGAATTAAATTATATCGACAATATAAACATGCTTTATGTTGCCTTTACCAGAGCAGAAGAGCAATTGTATATTTTGTCGGCAGTGGAAAAAGAAAAGAAAGAAGACCTGCTTCCGCAAACCGTAGGCAGGTTGTTGACTCATATTTTACCGAAGCTGGAATTGAGAAACAGTAAAGTGGATATCAATGAATTTTCATATGGAAACCTAACTTTAATTGCCGGGAAAGACCACGATAAAGGATTGCAGCTAATGGCTCTTCAACCGGTTACATATCATGATTTTAAATTACAATTAGCTTTGGCAGGCAAAAAAGAATATAACGAGGCGCAAGCTAAAGGAACTGTTTTACATGATATACTTTCCAAAATAAAACAACCGGAACAACTGAAAAAAGCTGTTGCCACTACCGTTACAGACGACGTTGAATTATATACAGCTGCCATTCAGAAAATTGTGGAGGTGTTTGAAAAACAACATTGGTTTGATGCAAAATGGCAACAAATTAACGAACGGAATTTGTTTTATAAAAGTGAGTTATTGCGCGCCGACAGAATTTTACTCAGCCAGGACGAATGTATCATCATAGATTATAAAACCGGCACCAAAGAAGCAACTCATATTAAACAGTTAAAGAAGTACAAAGAAGCTTATTCAACCATTTTTACGCATAAAGTTTCAGCTTTTTTACTCTATACAGATACATTAGAATTACAAGCAGTGAATTAATTATGAAACATTCAGTAAAACAATATCACGAAAATAATTTTGAAATTATTGAACTAAAAAATGAAAATATTTCAGCCAGAATATCAGTAAATATTGGCAATACGCTCTTTTCTTTAAAAGATAAAAATGAGATTTTATATTTTCCATTTACTTTAGAAGACTATAAAATAAATACAAAATTAGCCGGAAATCCTTTCATGCATCCATGGGCAAATCGATTAGAAAGTGAATATATTCATGTGGAAAATTTACGATATGATTTTCCCAAAGAATATACACATTTATTATACAGAGACGGAAATAATTTACCACTGCACGGTTTGTTGTTAAAATCAGATCAATGGAAAACTATTGAAGTGTACGAAGACGAACATTCCTGTCATCATGTGGCGGAACTTGTTTTTGACGATGCAGCTTTTTTATCCATTTTTCCTTTTAAACATACTATACAAATTAAACACGAGTTGCGGAATAATGAGTTGACAATCGAAACCACTATTCTGAATGAAGACGAGCAGGAAATGCCTGTCAGTTTTGGATTCCATCCCTATTTTTTAAGGAAGGAGTTGGATGCGAAACTGACCATTCCGTCAGAAAATACCATTGAAGTAAATGGTGTCATGATTCCGACAGGAAAGCTATCTCCAAAAGAAAATAAATGGAATTTTATTGAAGATGAAGTCTCTTTACAAAATGCAGCTTTTGACGATGGGTTTCAGGATTTAAAATTAAATGAAAATAAACAGGCTGTTTTTGCTTTCAACAAAATCCATGTTGTATTCGA
>DAOORG010000018.1:0-1325 GCA_035389165.1 Chitinophagales bacterium | reverse complement strand
AAGTTTCTCTATTGTTTTATAAAACCAAAGCACTTCATCCTGAAATATTCGTCGAATGCTGTGCGCAAGGTGATATTATTTTTTTTCATAAATTCTACATCAGAGATTGCATTGAAAAACATGCGGTCGCTCATTACCAAAATGGAAGTGTGTATGTCTGAGAAAATTCCTTCTTTTTTACCATCATTATAGAAGTCTGTCAGCACCTGCGTCACGTATTCTATAAATAATTGAACCTGCTTCCAAAGTTGTGGATAGTCATCCTGCAAATCTGCCAGAAATAGATTGGAGATATCTGTAAATGTGCCGGAAAATAATTCCAAAATTCTGTAAAATCTCGTTTCAAATGAAATAGAAGTGTCTTTAGTGATGCTTTCAAAATTTCCCAACTGTCCAATTACATTCATCAAACATATTTCTACCATTTCGTCTTTAGAGCTAAAATAGTGGTAAAGTGTTGCTTTACTAACGTTCAACTCAGCAGCAATACTATCCATTGAGTATTTTTTCAACCCATGTTTTTTAAACGTTTCCGTTAGCTTTAAAATGTATAAATCCCTTTTTTTAGGATTTGCATTTCTTTCCTTCTTAACTGCATTTCTGCCCATAATCGCTTTACTTATGTTAATTAAACATCTCTTATGGCTGTAAAATTAAACTAAAATTGTTAAAATAGTTTGATTTTATGAAATTTATTTCTTATTTTTGGTTTAATTGATTTTCTAATTAAAAAATGGAAGTATGAGTACAATACAATTAAATAACCACACGGCACAGCAAAGTGAAATGACAAAGCTGCATAAACTTTGGAGAAAGTATAAGTATTTTACACCGGTGATCGTATTGCCGGCTATCATGTTTGTTTCTTTTTATTACCTGGGCTACTGGTCATTTTTTGCATTTGCATTTGTCTATGGATTTATTCCTGCAATGGAATTTATTTTTACAGGCACTGCTGAAAACTTTACAGCAGAAGAAGAAGCGGTGGAGCGCAAAGATATTTACTATGATTTGGTAATCTACTCAATGGTTCCTTTACAGTACATCATTTTAGGATTGTATTTATGGACCATTACGACAAAGCAGCTGCAATGGTATGAATGGGTTGGAATTACGACCGCAATGGGTTTAGCCTGCGGTGCATTAGGTATCAACGTAGCACATGAACTTGGACACCGAACCAAAAAATACGAACAGTTTATGTCGAAACTATTATTGATGAGTACTTTGTATATGCACTTTTTTATAGAACACAATCGAGGTCACCATAAAAATGTTTCTACACCGCTGGATCCGGCAACTTCCAGATTAAATGAATCATTTTA
>DAOORG010000017.1:16730-18243 GCA_035389165.1 Chitinophagales bacterium | reverse complement strand
AACATCCACACCATCAACAAAAAACTTAGTGTCACCTTGCCAAGGCAGATTTTTCACCTTTTCTTTGTAATGCAGGCGCAACATCTGTCCTTCTTTGCTTTTTAACAACTCGGCAATTGAATCATTTTTTACAGAAAATTTCCAAATATTATTAGCAATAGTATTGCCTGGCAACGGATTGATTCCACCTAAATTTAATTCACCTTCATACGTCTTAAAAACAAATCCTTTGTTGGAAAACTTCATCAGCATACCGGCACGGCTACCTTCACTGTAGGTATAATTAAAATAAACAAACAAACCGGTTAAGGAAAGAACGAACAGCAATACAAAAAACAATAATAATTTTTTGAAAAAACGAACAACAGGATGAGCTGGCTTATTACCGGCAACCTGTGTAGTTGTATTTATAGTTGGTTGTACAGACATTTCAATAATTTTTACTAAATTAAACATTAATTTTGAAATATATCCAATTAACAATGGAAGATGTAAATACAGTTGCCTTTAGAAATGAATACAGAAACACAGAAATCGGGAAAAATTATTCCGGAAAATTGCATTTCTGGTTTACAACCATTTGGTGTTTAGGTTTGATTGCAACCTGTATTTTCTTTGTTCATCAACCAACCTGGAAAGAACTGCTGATTATTCCTGTTGGTTTTCTATATATCAATTTTGTGGAATATGTTGGTCACAAAGGTCCTATGCACCATCGAAGCAAGCGACTGGATAAAGTATTTAAACGACACACCTTACAGCACCACCGCTTTTTCACTTATGATAATTTTACTTTTGACACTGCACAGGATGTAAAAGCAGTATTATTTCCACCGGTGCTATTACTCTTTTTCTTTTTTTCCTTTACGCTTCCGGCAGCCATTTTATTTTATTATATATGGTCTGCAAATGCAGCCCTGCTGTTTGTTGCCACCATATTTGCTTATTATTTAAATTACGAATGGCTGCATTTTGCCTATCACTTACCAAAATCGCATTTTATTGCTAAGTTACCGCTGATCAGCACGCTTAGAAAACTGCATCATACTCATCACAATATTCAATTAATGACGAAATATAACTTCAATATTACCTATCCTATTTTTGATTTACTATTTGGCACCTATTACAAAGAAAAATAGGATATAATAATTTATTGGATCAGGAGAATCTCTTGACACATTCGCCTATAAGCTGAATTAAACTTACAATTGACAGGCATTGCAACCTGTCAACCGCCAAACAAAAATGAAAAAAACAAAAAAAAGAATTTTTTTAGTGTTGTGTTAGAAATACGGGTAATTGTATGTCGGTTAACCATACACACTAAACGCTCCCAGCCCTCGACGGGTTTTGTAACCCGTTCGACAATTAACCGAAAATGCTAAAAAATAGTATCTTGAAGTGGTAAATAAAAGTCAGCTGACAAAAGGTGACAACACCTTTTGAGGGCGAGCAAAAAAAAGGACTCAGGTACAATCTTTGCAATATTCTAACTAACTCAATTTTGTCT
>DAOORG010000017.1:0-16630 GCA_035389165.1 Chitinophagales bacterium | reverse complement strand
AAAAAAAGGACTCAGGTACAATCTTTGCAATATTCTAACTAACTCAATTTTGTCTTATATTTACAGCTGTTCTCATTGTTCTTTTGTTGCATAGGAAATATTTCCACCGAAAAAATAACAGAAGATTCTGTGTATTGAGATAACTTCAATCCTTAATACAATTTATGGCTGAAATAGGAAAAGATATTTATAAAGCAATAAAGTTTCTGAATGAAAATAAGCCTTTGGCTATTCCGACTGAAACAGTTTACGGATTGGCTGGCAATGCTTTAAGTGAAGAGGCTGTGAGACAAATATACACGGTAAAAAACAGACCCTTACACAATCCTTTAATTGTGCACATTGGCGCTAAGAATGACGTTCATAAATATGCTAATGAAGTTCCTAAAAAAGCAAATCAGTTAATAGAAGCATTTTGGCCTGGCCCGCTAACATTATTATTGCCAAAAAAAAATATCATTCCGGATATTACCACAAGCGGAAAACCGAATGTTGCCATTCGGATGCCGAATCATCCAATGACCCTTGAATTACTCAGCTATTTAGAGTATCCATTGGCAGCACCTAGTGCAAATCCTTTTGGCTATATCAGTCCAACCATGCCACAACATGTACAACAACAGATTGGAGATAAAATTCCTTACATTTTAGATGGTGGAATCTGTGATAAGGGTATTGAATCTACTATTGTAGGATTTGAAAACGGACAACCTGTCGTTTACAGACTTGGAGCCATCACTCAAGAAGCGCTCGAGATTGTTGTTGGTACAATTCAGTTAATAACAAAAGACAATATTTCGCCAGTTGCACCTGGTATGCTACTAAAGCACTATTCGCCAACTACCCTTACCATATTTACCGATAATATAAAAAATGCGATTTCCTCTAACTCAAAAAAAAGAATCGGACTTTTACTGTTTGATAAGCCATTTCCTTGTTCAGAAATAATGCACCAGGAAGTGCTTTCTGACTGTTCTGATTTAAATGAAGCTGCAAAAAAACTCTATGCTGCTCTTCATCGTCTCGATAATTATAAACTTGATGTAATTATTGCTGAACGATTTCCGGATACTGGTATAGGAAAAACTATCAATGACAAATTGGATAGAGCTTCTAAGTAAAATAAGTAATTTATGCTATTTTACAGAAAACATAACTATTAAAACAAAGAAAATCAGGTTAATTTCTGCTATTTTACATTAAACCTATTTATATTTACGTTGTTAGTAAATTCAATTATCTTTATACTTCTATGAAGTCCATTTATAATCTGCTGTTAAGCTGTTGCTTTTTGTTGCTCACTGTCGAAGGCTTTGCCACACATAACCGTGCCGGTGAAATCACTTACAAACATGTGTCCGGTTTCACGTATGAATTTACCATTACCACCTACACAAAAGTGAGTGGTGTCAGCGGTGATGCAGACCGTACACGTTTAGGCATTGCCTGGGGCGACGGCACCTTCGATTCATTAGACAGAATTTCAGAAACTTTCTTAGATGCTGATATCAAACAAAATAAATACATTGGCATTCACACCTATTCCGGACCATTTACCTACATCGTCGGCGTACAGGATCCAAACAGAATAGATGGAATTATCAATATTAATAATGCGGTAAACACAGAATTTTACCTGGAAGATACCGTCAAGATTTTAGATCCGAATATCATCGGATTCAACAGTTCACCACAATTATTAAATCCACCAATAGAATATGGTAATGTAGGACAGATATTTATCCATAATCCAAATGCATTTGACCCAAACGGTGATAGTTTATCCTATTATATATCATCGCCATTACGAGATCTAGGTACACCGGTAAGTGGATATTCTCCACCAAACTTAATTGCACCTGGCCCAAATAATCAGATTTCAATTAACCAATTCACCGGAGAACTAAAATGGGATGCACCGCAAATTGCAGGTGTTTACAATATTGTCATCATCATCAGAGAGTTCAGAAATGGCATTTTTATTGGCACTGTATTCCGCGATTTACAAATCATCATTGATGCAACAAATAACTTGCCACCACGATTAACGGTGCCGCTGCAAATCTGTAAAGTTATTGGCGATACTATTTTATTTACGGCAACAGCCAATGATCCGAATCTGGCAGACAGAGTGACTTTAACGGCAAACGGTGCTCCGTTTATAGTAAACAGTCCGGCTACATTTACAGCAGGTGCTCCTGCCAATCCGGTGAGCGGCACGTTCCGATGGAATACCAACTGTGATCATTTATTGAAAAATGACTATCTGGTAGTATTTAATGCAGTTGATAATTTTAGATCACCGCCATTGACGGACTCTAAAACGTTAGCTATAAAATTATTAGCTCCACCACCAAAAAACTTTACAAGCACCTTAAATCTGGCAAACAAGACAGTTACACTTCGCTGGGATAGTTTATACGTTTGTGCCGGTAATGCTAAATTCAGAAACTTCTCAGTATGGAGAAAAAAAGGATGTAATAATCCAATAGATACTTGTAACCCTGATTTGGCTACATTAGGTTATGAACGCATTGCAACCACAAATAATTATTCATTTGTAGACAACACCATTAGATCCGGTAATCAGTATAGTTACAGAGTAGTAGCCAATTTTGGAGACCGCACCAATGCAGGATTAATCTTAAATGCATTTTCCGGACTTGCCTCCACAGAATCTTGTGTAATTATTCCGGCAGATATTCCGGTGATATATAATGTAGACGTCAGAACAACGGATGCTGCCAACGGACAGATTTATGTAGAATGGTCCAGACCGTTTGCAGACAAACTGGATACTCTAATTAATCCCGGACCTTATGTAATTAAATTATTCCGTGCTACCGGATTAAACAGCACAGATTATACTTTGGTGAAAACGGTAAACGCTGCAACATTCTCTGCCATCACAGATACCAGTTTTTTAGACAACGGACTAAACACAATTGCTAATGCATATAATTACAGAGTAGCATTTTTTGCAAGAACGAACGATAGCTTAGGCAGCAGTGAGTCAGCTTCATCTGTTTACTTGTCTATAATTCCGGCATTTGAAAGCCTGAACCTTTCCTGGAATTTCAGCGTTCCATGGGTGAATAGTTCTTATGTTATTTTCAGGAAATTACCTGGTGGAGCAACTTTCGATTCGCTGACAACAGTTACTGAAACAACTTATCAGGATATTAATCTGGAAAACGATAGCTTGTATTGCTATAAAATAAAATCAATCGGCAGCTACTCTATTGCCGGACTTAAAACACCATTGATAAATTTTTCACAGGAAGTTTGCGCACGTCCAAGTGATACTACTTTACCATGTACACCTGTTTTAACAGTCAATAATTTTTGTACAGACAGCAGACTGGATACTTCTGAATATAAAAACTATTTAACCTGGACGTTTAATCAAACGGGAAATTGTGTGGTAGATGATATTGTAAAAGTGAGAATATTTTACGCAAAAACTTCTGCAGATACATTGAAGCAGATTGACAGCATAGAAGGCAGTACCTTTAACAACTACACGCATACATTAGATAGCAGAAGTCTCGCGGCGTGTTACGCACTGCAGGCAATACGAAAAAATGGCAATGAAGGTATTTTATCTAATAAAGTATGTGTAGACAATTGTCCAATCTATAATTTACCCAATACATTTACACCCAATAATAACGGTCAAAATGATTTATATACACCTATTTTTCCATATCGCTTTGTAGAAAAAATAGACATGAAAATATACAACCGTTGGGGAAATTTAGTTTTTGAAACGACGAATCCGGATATTAACTGGAATGGTAATGACTATAAAACCGGAAAGCCATTATTTACAGGTGTCTACTATTATGTTTGCGATGTTTTTTACCAGACAATTGATGGCGTTCAAAAAACAAAGAAACCATTAAGCGGTTATATTCATTTATTCAGAGAGTAATATGTTTACAGGAATTATCGAAGAAATAGGTGAAATTACTGCTGTCAAAAAAGACGGAACCAATATTCATTTTACCGTTAAAAGCAAGCTTTCAAAATCCTTAAAAATAGACCAAAGCGTTTCGCATAACGGCGTGTGTTTAACAGTGGTAAAAAAAGATGCGGCAACCCATACCGTAACTGCTATTAAAGAAACCTTAGACATTACTACATTAGCGCATCTCAAAAAAGGAAGCAAAATAAACCTGGAAAGAGCCATGCAGGCCGGCGCTCGTCTCGATGGCCATATGGTGCAAGGACATGTTGACCAAACGGCTACGGTTACCAAGATAGAATCAAAAAACGGAAGCTGGAATTTCTATTTTGAATTTAATTCAAAACCTCATTTTTCATTAGTAAATAAAGGTTCTGTTTGCATAGACGGAACCAGTCTTACCGTAGTTAAATCAACAGGAAAAAAATTTTCCGTATCTATCATTCCGTATACTTTTGAACACACCATTTTTTCTGATTATCAAATAGGCAATCAGGTAAATATTGAATTTGATATTATTGGAAAATATGTGGAACGATTGATGAAATTACATAAGTAGCAATAAACACCATAAAACACGCTTATGAAAATTAAAAAATTCAGCTGCTATCAATGCGGTGCACCTAAAATCAATCCTTATTTATCACCTTATATTGTTTGTGATTTCTGTGGTTCTTTTACGGATATTGATTTTGCAGTTGGCCTGGATGCCTGGAATAAAGATCCGAAGCGCACTGAAAAATATTCAAAAGCCAAAGTAAGTATAGAACAACAATTGGCACAATTACTTGGCAAAGGTGACAAAGAAAACTATCAAAAAGTTCAATATGATTACTGGGATTTATACTACAAGATTTATCCTGAATATCTTCCGCCATCTATAAACACAGACGATAAATATAAACTATATCTGGAAGTTTGCGCCATTTCCAGTATGGAATATGCATTTGATCCATCCTGGTCAAAAAAAGCAGGTGAACAAACATTACTTCAACAGGGAATTTCTTTTTATAGTAAGGATGGAAAGACCTATGCAAACAGTGCTGCATTCTTTAAATTGGCTGACTTTTTCATCGGTTATACAAAAGATTCTTTCAAAGATTTTTACGGCAATCCGCAATATAGCATTATGCATGAATTGTTGCCACCGGAAGTTCATTTAAAAATGAAGTTGTCCATGTTTGTACAGGCATGGCTACCCTATCTTACTTCGGATGATGAAAAAAAATTATTGACACTAACCAACTTTTCCGCAGAGTATACAGAAGTGTTGCAAAATAATGGTGAAGAAAAAGCTTGTCAGTTTTGCAATCATGCTATTTATGTTCCGAAAGGCTCTTATAAAGTTTACTGCGAGCACTGTCACAAGACGAATACTATAAAAACCGTTTTCAATTGCACCTCTTGTGGCAATGAGAATACTGTACCTGAAAATCCTGGCAAACCTGTTAACTGCAATAGCTGTGGTACCGAGAACAGGTTAATTCAAGGTTGGTTTTAGCAGAAATTCTGGAAATCCAAAAATAAAAAAAGCTCACTCTTTCGAGTGAGCCACAGTCGTTACACTGCAAAACTATATAAATGGCTAGATTTAATTTACAAGTCTATTCTTAATGTCTGATAAGATTCACCGTGTTGTGTGATATCTAAACCTAATTCTTCTTCTTCTTTAGTTACACGAATCGGATCAATTAAGTTAGTAATAAAATAAAGCGCATAAGAGCCAACAAATGCAAATACGGCAACACCTACTAAACCAACCATGTGGTGAATAAATGTTTTCGTTTCACCATAAGCTAAACCCCAATCAGTGATACCTGTACCATAATCAGCAGCAAAGACACCGGTTAGAATCATACCTACCATACCGCCAACACCGTGACAAGGGAACACATCTAATGTATCATCCAATGTTGATTTATTTTTGAAATGTACTGCAAAATTACTGCAAACAGCAGCAATAGCACCGATTGCTATACTTTCACCCACATTTACAAAACCACAAGCTGGTGTAATTGCTACCAAACCAACTACAGCACCGATACATGCTCCAATAGAAGAAACTTTATGGCCTCTCATAGTATCCATTAATACCCATGCTACCATTGCAGCAGCAGCAGCAGTATTTGTTGTTGCAAATGCATTCGCAGCTTTTGCATTAACACCTAATGCAGAACCAGCGTTGAATCCAAACCATCCGAACCAAAGCAAACCGGTTCCGATAATTACATAAGGTACGTTTGCAAATTCATGTGTACGTTCTGTTTCAGATCTTGGTCCTAAGAATAAAGCACCGGCCAAGGCTGCAAAACCTGCAGTCATGTGAACAACCGTTCCGCCTGCAAAATCTAAAATTCCGTATTTAAATAATAAACCATCAGGATGCCATGTCATATGACAAACCGGAGCATAAATGAATATAAAAAACAAAGTAATGAATAATAAGTAGCCGGAGAATTTTACACGTTGTGCAAATGAACCGGTAATTAAAGCCGGAGTGATGATAGCAAATTTCAACTGAAACATTGCAAACATCACAAATGGAATGGATGCTGAAAACGTATCATTTGGTTTTAAACCTACACCTTGAAACATTTTAAATGTAAAAGGATTTCCGATGATACCACCTATATCATCACCAAAACATAAACTGAAGCCGAACGCGACCCATAAAACACTCATTAAGCCCAAACTAATTACACTTTGGAATACTGTTGAGATAATGTTTTTACGATTGGCCATACCACCGTAAAAGAAACCCAAGGCGGGTGTCATAATTAATACCAAGGCAGAGGCAACAATCATCCAGGCAGTATCACCTGTGTTGATTTCGCCGGCGCTGTTGCCTGTTAAAACTTGTCCCGGATTAAATGCTCCTGCAATTACCAATCCTAGAAAGATAAGTGCTGGAAGTAAATACTTTTTACGCATTGCCATAGTTGAAAAATTTAGTTGGTTAAAAATCTATTTTGCTAAGTAATTGAATAATCTTTAAATATTTTAACTAAAAAGTATAGTTTAATGGTAATTTAACGAAAAATAAATCACATTTTTATTTCTATAATGTTTTTAAAGTGGCGAAAAATACCTCAGTAAGCTATAAATCAAACAGATAGCGCACTACAGATTAATTAATAATTAAAATGATGGTTGACTTTTAGAAAAGCAATCTTTACTATTTAAGATAAAACAGATGAAATAGTTTCGTAACAAATGGGATTTTAGTAGCCTAAAACCTTCAACATAGTATCTGCATTTTGCTCTTCAGCAAAAACTTTATAGGTTAGTTTCCCGTTTGCATCTTTGTCAATAATGACGTTTTTGGGAGATGGAATTAAACAATGTTTCGTTCCGCCATAGCCGCTTAAAGAATCCTGATAAGCACCAGTATGGAAAAATCCGATATACAGCTTTTGGTCGCCAATGATTTTTGGCATATACACCTGATTGATATCAACTTCTGAGTTATAGTAATCACTCACATCGCAGCTCAATCCACCAATGATGGTTCGCTGGTATGCCTGATTCCAACTATTAATCGGCAACAAAATAAAACGTTGATTCATGCCCCAGATATCCGGAATGGTAGTCATTAATGAACCATTAATCATATACCACAACTCGCTGTCATTTTGTTTCTTTTGGCCAATGACTTCAAAAATAGTACAGCCACTTTCACCAACCGTAAAGTTTCCAAACTCTGTAAAAATATTAGGATGTTCAATTTCTGCTTCATCACAGAAATTCTTAATCTTGGTAACAATTTCTTCTACGAGATAAGCATAATCATATTTTGAACCTAATGAATAGCGAATCGGCATGCCGCCACCAATGTTCAAACTGTTTAGTTCCGGACAAACTTGTTTCAGCTCCACATACATCTGCAGACATTTATTCAATTCGCTCCAGTAGTAAGCACTGTCTTTGATACCTGAATCGATAAAGAAATGCAGCATGCGCAATTTGATATTCGATTTCGGTTTCACTTTCTCTATATAAAACGGAATCACATCGCGCTGACGAATGCCGAGCCTTGATGTATAAAACTGATATTTAGGAGATTCTTCCGCAGCAATACGAAGACCAATGTTCATTTCTTCCTTAAATTCCTGATAGGCTTCAAATTCTTCCATGTTGTCTAAAACAGGAATTACATGGTTGAAACCATCCGTAATTAAACCTTTTATAGAATCTGTATAGATTTTTGGTTTGAAACCATTGCAAATGATGCGAATTTTTTTATCGATTTTTTCGCTGTCCAGCAACGAACGAATCAGGTTTATATCGTACGCAGAGGATGTTTCAAGATGTGCATTATTCTTTAAGACCTCATCCAATACATATGAAAAGTGATTGCTCTTAGTACAATAGCAGTAATAATAATGTCCGTTATATCCAACGCTTTCAAACGCTTCCTGAAACCATCGACGTGCACGATTGATATTTTCGCCAATTTTTGGCAAATACGTAATTTTTAAAGGTGCACCAAATTGTTCAATAACACTTTCTAAATTAATCTTGTGAAATTGCAAACTACCTTCAACAACCTCAAAACCATCTTGTGGGAAATAATAGGTTTGCTCAATTAAGTCTATGTAACGATCTCTCATGTTTTAATTAAAGATTTAATGAATTGTTGAATTATAGAATAAGCAACAAAAGTAATAACTTTGAACGAGATTTTTTTATTTGAAAATGGTTATTCGTTATAAGAAAAAAGTTATTTGGATTATAAATACTTTCGTCTTCAGATAAAACGCATAACCTACAACTTTTAACTATCAGTAAATGAATATATTTCAAGAAATACAGCAACAGGTACATCAGGCATTTCCTGCTCTTTTCGGCAGTGACGTGGAGTTGAATAAAATCACCATCAACGAAACGCCAAAAGAATTTATCGGCGATATTACCTTAGTGGTATTTCCTTTATTAAAACTTACCAAAAAAAATCCGGAAGAATCAGCAAAAACAATTGGTGAATTTCTGACAGAAAACAATACTAATATCACCGGTTTCAATATCATCAAAGGATTTTTAAATTTAGAAATCAACCCTAATTACTGGATTGATTATATAACTAACCGACAACAGTCAACAGATGATATTCAACAAAAAGAAAAAATTTTAATTGAATACTCGTCACCTAATACCAACAAGCCATTACACCTTGGTCATGTTCGTAATAATGTTTTAGGATATGCATTGGCAGGTATTTACAAAGCCAACGGACATGAAGTGATTAAAGCAAATTTAATCAACGACCGTGGTATTCATATTTGCAAAAGTATGCTGGCCTGGCAAAAATTCGGCAATGGCGAAACACCGGAAAGTGCTGGTTTGAAAGGCGACAAACTGGTTGGTAAATATTATGTGGAATTTGACAAACACTATAAAGTAGAAATTGAAGAATTAGTTGCTCAGGGAAAATCAAAAGAAGAAGCAGAGAAACAAGCACCTCTTCTGAAAGCTGCACAAGAGATGTTGCTGAAATGGGAAAACGGCGATGCAGAAACTATCGAACTTTGGAAAACCATGAACAACTGGGTATATGCAGGTTTCGAAGTGACCTATAAAAATCTGGGTGTTGACTTTGATAAATTTTATTACGAATCCAACACTTATTTACTGGGAAAAGATATTGTGGAAGAAGGCTTGCAGAAAAATGTTTTTTTCAAGAAAGAAGATGGAAGTGTTTGGATTGATTTGACAGATGAAGGATTAGACCAGAAAATAGTGTTGCGTGCAGACGGAACTTCCGTATACATCACACAAGATATCGGTACGGCAGATTTAAAATATAATGACTTTAAAATGGATCAATCCATCTATGTAGTCGGCAACGAACAGGATTATCATTTTAAAGTACTGAAACTGATTTTACAGAAATTAGGAAAACCTTATGCCAACGGCATTCAGCATTATTCATATGGAATGGTGGATTTGCCAAGCGGCAAAATGAAATCTCGTGAAGGCACCGTTGTAGATGCAGATGACCTGATTGACGATATGATTGCTTCTGCCAAAGAACAAACCGAAGCCTTAGGGAAAATTGACGACTTCACGGAAGAAGAAAAATCTGCCTTGTTCAGAACTATCGGATTGGGTGCACTCAAATTTTTCTTACTGCGTGTGGATCCGAAAAAAAGAATTTTATTCGACCCGAAAGAAAGCATAGACCTGCAAGGCTATACCGGACCTTTTGTACAATACACCTATGCACGTACAAGAAGTATTTTGAGAAGAGTTGAAAATATATCAACTCACGACTCACGACTCACGACTCACGACTATTCACTTCATCCATCAGAAAAAGAACTTATCAAAGTACTATATAAATACACTATTGTGTTAGCAGATAGCTGCAAAGAAATGAATCCGGCAAAATTAATCGACTATGTGTACGAGGTCGCTAAAACTTATAATAAATTTTACAATGAATGTCCTATCTTAGCCGCTGAAAAAGAAGCCGAGAAAAATTTCAGATTACTATTAACCGAACAAACCGGAAACATCATCAAACAAAGTTTTGCAATTGTTGGAATTGATGTACCGGAAAGAATGTAAACATAAGTGATAAGTGATAAGTGATAAGTAGTAAGTAGTAAGAATGAAAATAATACAATTTGAAGACTTAGTTGCATGGCAGAAATCACAAGATTTAGCAGTTGTGGTATATACTTGTTTTTCTGAAAACAAAGATTATGGCTTCAGAAATCAAATTTGTGATGCATCAGTTTCTATTTCAAATAATATTGCAGAAGGATTTGACAGAAGTTCTAAAGCAGATTTTTGTAGATTTTTATATATTTCTTTAGGTTCATGCAGTGAAGTAAAATCAATGCTGCATCTTGCCGAAAGATTAAATTATATTACAATAGAAGATAAAAATAAGTTAATGAATGATGCAAATGAAGTATCAAAAATACTTAGAGGTTTAATTAAATCACTTTATAATAAATAACAACATACAACTTATCACTTATCACTAACCACTATTATATGGAATTATATTTAAAAAAAGTAAGAGGAAAAGGCAGAGGTGTTTTCTGCACCATTGATTTAAATGAAGGCGACGTTATTGAAGTTTGTCCTGTTATTGTTTGTCCGCCGAAAGATTGCAAACATCTGGACAAAACCACTTTATATCATTACTATTTCCAATGGGGAAATGATGGAAAAAGCGCCGGTGTCGTTTGCGGATTCGGACCTATGTACAACCATTCCTACAATCCGAATGCCGTGTACGAAACGTTTTATGAAAAACATATTTTCAGAGTAAAAGCAAGACGGTTTATCAAAGCAAATACGGAAATCACCATCAATTATAATTTCTATCCGGATGAGCAAACGCCGGTTTGGTTTGATTTGGATAAAGAAAAAACAGATGATAAAAAACGTGCGCATACAGCTACAAAAAACGCTGAAAAGAAAGTTGCGAAAAAAACAGAAAAGAAACCTGTAAAAAAAGCAGATAAAAAAGCAGATAAAAAATAACTGCTTAATCGATATTATAAAACAAACAGAGCGCACTTATAAGGTGCGCTCTGTTTGTTTATATTAGAAAAACTAAATAGCATTATAACTTTACAACGGTTATACTTACTATATCACTCCATTTTCCAACTGCTTTGTTGTCTAAGCGATATATTGCTTTGTAACGCCACAATGCAGCTTTAACCGGAAGCGGATACTCATCTGTATAGTTTGGTTTTATATCCACTTCACACAATACAAATCCTTTATCATCATCTCTATCAACCCATATTTCTAAAGCATCCATACTGTTTCGTTTCCAGTTAATTTCAGGATGACCGCCATCTATTAACTTCACTGAAATAATTGGTTTCACAAAATCACTGTTAGGTTTTACTTTTTTACTTGTTGGAATTTCTATCCCTAAATCAAACCCATCAGCAACCGTATAAGCTGTATGTGCTTTTATTCTTCGGCCAAGTGCAATAATTCGTTTAAATATACCAGGGGTGCTCACCGGTGGCGCTGCCGGAAATACAGGGAATACTGGTGGAACGCTGGCACTTGCACCGGCAGGCAAACCATCTTTAATTTCTAAGATATAAGCTTTTAATTTTTTTGTATAATCTTCCTGCTGTGTTTTGAAGTTTAAATTATAGCTAAAGTGTAATAATGAACTTTGCACATCAGCCACCTCAGATGCAGCTATATTATACTTTGTATTGTAAGTGCCAATTTTGTTGGCGAAGTTCTTGAGCCATGTTTCTTTTTCGGAATCAGTTCTTGGTAAAAATCCATTTGTAGCCATAATTTTTAATTTTTTTTGAGTTTAGTAATTTAGTTATGTTTTGTATACACATTTTTAAGAACGCAAGATTATCTAAAATAATTTTTAAAAAAAAGAAATTTCTTTTGTTTTAATATATTTTAACAACTACAAAGTGTTCTGTAGTTACTACATGATAGTATGTAGCAAATAAACTAACTCTTGTAGCTGCTACATGACAGATTGCAGACACTACACCGAACGCTGTAGCTACTACAGAAGCTGCAATAGTTGCTACAAAAACTTGTGTTGCAATCATCCATTACGATGTAGCAAACGCACTGTTTAGTGTAGCAATTACAAAAAGTTATGTAGCATCACCATACAAATCTGCAGCAGCTACATTGGTTAAGTTCATTGTTATAAAAGGGCAATTGTATTCCAAGAAAGACAATTAGAGACAACACCTACAAACGATGGATAATAATCCATTATTTATAACCATCGTTGAGCAAACGGATAAGTATAATCCTAAAGGCTACAGGAAATAGTAAATTATAATCAAAAAATTAACTCTTTCTCTTTGTATTTTAGCAGTTCAATATAACTGGTGAAAATTTGTTTACTTTCCATCGTTTTGTTTTTTACTTTCTTTTCGGAAAACACTACTGCTTTTGCACAAAATCTATTTAAACTAAAAGGAAAAATTACAGAACAGAAAACTAAAGAAAGCATTCCTTTTGCCAATATGTTTGATTCTACTTATAACATTCATGCAACTTCTGACTCTACCGGAAATTTTGAAATAACGCTACAAGAAGGTATTTATCAATTTGAAATCACCAGCGTTGGCTATCAACCTGTTTTCAAAGAAATTAAATTATTTAAAGATACTGACCTTCAAATTCAGCTAAAACAAGATGTACAATTAGATGGCATAACCGTCACCACAGAAAAGCTGAGCAAAACAGCAGAAATGAACACTTCCGGCATGACTACCTTAACCAGTGCCAGCGTGGAGCGGCTTCCTGCATTTTTAGGTGAGAAAGATATTATGAAAGCAGTGTTGCTGACACCGGGCATTCAAAGCGGGCAGGAAGGTGCGCGCGGAATTTTTGTGCGTGGTGGAAGTCCGGACCAAAACCTGGTGTTGTTTCACAATGCACCGGTGTATAATGTGGCACATATTTATGGTTTCTTATCTGTATTCACCACAGAGTCGCTGCATAAAATGGATATTCATAAAAGCTATATTCCGGTGCAATATGGTGGCCGATTATCTTCTGTCATTAATATAGAACCTAATTTTGGAAATACCCAACACTGGAAAGGCAGCTTCAGCATCGGTTTTATCACCTCAAAATTCCATATAGAAGGGCCGATAAAAAAAGATAAGACGTCAATGAATTTCAGTATTCGTGATTGCCATGCCGGATTTTTCACGCAACCGGTATCGCAACGTCAATTTAAAAAAGCATCTGGTGGTGATGGTACTCTAAAATATTTTTTTTACGATATAAATGGTGCCATCCGACATAAGGTGAATGAAAAAAATACGTTATCATGGAGTATGTATGCCGGCAATGATTTTTACACCTTTGGAGAAACAAGAGATTATCCGAGAGCTAATAATTATTACAAAGAAGGCAATGAAAACAAACTAAGCTGGATGAATGTGGTGAACAGCGTGGAATGGAAAACGCAGTTAAAAAAACTCAGCATTTCTAATATTTACAACTACAGCTTTTATAAATTAAGTGCCAAACAAAAACTGGAAACTACCTGGCGCGATTACTCCAGATTTATTAATGAAATCAGCAACACACAATACAATACTTTATCAAAAATCAGCGAACACGGCTGGCAAACAAATATTGAACATGCAATCAACAAACAGCATCAGTTTAATTATGGTGTGAAGTTAAGTCAGCGCACCTTCACCATCAATCAAGTAAATATAACCCAAAAAGACAGCACAGGCAGTATTTATAACCGAGATACTTTTAGTAATCCGAAAGTGCCGGTGCTAGATTTTTATACGTATGCAGATTATTTATTTTCGTGGAATAATAAACTGGATATTAAAACAGGCATGCAGTTTTTTTTATACCATGCCAAATCAAAAACTTTTTTTTATCCGCAGCCAAGAGTGGAAATCATTTACCATCCTATGACCGGCATGAGTTTACGTGCCTCTGTATTGCGCACGGTGCAGCCATTGCATTTGCTGACCAACAACACCGGTGATATTCAAAATGACGTTTGGGTGCCGGCAACTTCAAAAGTGGAACCGGAAACTTCCTGGCAATATTCCGGCGGCATTCAATATGATCATCCGAAAGGCTATACAGCAAGTATAGATGGCTACTATAAAACGATGCAGCATTTATCTGAATATAAATACGGCACTACTTTTATTCTTGATAATATTGACTGGGACGACCAATTGCTCAACAGTGGCATTGGAAAAGCTTATGGTATGGAATTATTTTTTGCAAAAACAAAAGGTCAGTTTACCGCATGGTTTAAATACAACCTGGGTTGGAGCACCAGACAATATCCTGAATTGAATGAAGGAAAACCATTTTTTTACAAATACGACAGAAGGCATGATGTTTCTATCGTGTTACAATATAAACTGAAAAAACATTTTGATTTCTCCGTTGCGTGGACCTACGGCACCGGCTGGAGAATGACCACACCAAACGGACAGTATGCCAGCGATAATACCTTATTTAATTATGACAAAGAAAACGCACCGTTGGTTGGAAATCAGAATATGATTACCAACTGGAATGAACGAAACAATTATGTGCTTCCGGCTTATCACCATCTTGATATTGGCATGAATTACACGAAAAAAGCAAAACGCGTTACGCATCAACTTAATGTAAGCATCTATAATGTATACAACCGACTGAATGTATTTTCAGTGTACCGACAATCGGATCTGGATACAGATGGCAACAGATTTCGAAAATATAAACAGTTGAGTTTATTTCCGGTGATTCCATCCATTGGATATACGGTTAGTTTTGAAAAAATAAAATAAAAAATGAGACAGCCAATACATACATTTCTGCAACAAAAGTTGAAACAAATTACGGCTATCGTTGCTTCAATTATAATCTATGTGGTTGTATTTAGTATGTTTACTTCCTGTCAGAAAGATTTGGCATTGAATTCAGATATTGGTGCCATAAAACAAGTGGTGATTGCCAATCTCTATCCGGATGCCAAACTAACGGTGAATATTAGCCGAAGTAAAAGTCCCAATGATTTCAACTCCATAAATTTTTTACAAAACTGCAAAGTAGATGCATATGAAGATGGTGTTTTTATGGAAACATTGCCTTTTATCCTGAAAGATACGTTATCCGGATTAGGCTATTACACATCTTCATTTAAATTACAACAAGGCAAAACGTATAAGATAGTTTCATCACATCCTGAACTAGGAATTGTGGAAGCCACAGAATATATGCCGCGCATTCCAACGAGTGCACAGGTAACATTGCTACAGCATGCTGATAGCACTCAACCCAATAAGCAAGGCCAATACATGCTTATGATTCAGGATAGTGCACTTTTTAAGAATTATTATTTTCTGGCTACGTACTACAGAATTTTGAAACCAACTATTAATAACGTAGGCGATACCGTTTATAAATATGATTATATTGGTTATCCATCTTATTCGCCAACTATTCCAAATCCGGGAAATGCCAACTGGTCGTTTTTTACGGATGCCAATTTTGACGGACAGTTTACATCATTTTCTGTCAATTTCCAAAGTCTGTACAACAACATCTATAAAGAAATTTTACTTGTTGTGGAACTTGCTGCATGTGGTAAAAATTTTTACGATTGGAACACTCAACAAATCAGGCTCGGCAATGATTACCTGAATGATGGCCAACTGGAGCGCATTAATCTGGAAGGCAATATCATTAACGGCTACGGACATTTTACGGCTAACAGCAGTATATATATTGGCATACCGATAAAATAAAAAAGCCATCTGATATTAACAGACGGCTATTTTTATTTCCTGAAAGATGCTACCTTAATATTCATCCTCATTAAAAAGAAAATCTTCTTTAGTTGGATATTCCGGCCAGATATCTTCTATGCTTTCATATAATTCTTCATCGTCATCCAGTTCCTGTAAGTTTTCGATTACTTCTAACGGTGCACCGGTTCTGATGGCGAAATCAATTAATTCATCTTTAGAAGCAGGCCATGGCGCTTCTTCAAGATACGATGCTAATTCTAATGTCCAATACATATTCTTGTTCGTTTATTTTTTTATTGGTTAAATTTCTTAAAGACTGCAAATATATGCCTAAAAATCAAAAATCAAAGCAAAAAATGAAATACTTCTTATACACTGATTATCAATGACTTTTCCACACAATTTC
>DAOORG010000016.1:14140-18869 GCA_035389165.1 Chitinophagales bacterium | reverse complement strand
AAACCACTGCGTGAAGTAAGTCTGGTGTATGCACGAAGTGTGGCTAAAAAGAAATTTATTGACGTGCTGAAAAAGCAAATTATTGCCAGCATTCCGGAAGAGTTATTAAACAAGAAAAGAGGAAGTGTGGTGGAATGGAAATAAAACGCTGATTGAGCTGATTTTTTTTGATTAAAATGATTTCACAGCTTATCTTTCATGTTTATGGAATATCGGGAGAACTGTTGCTGAAAGCCTAATTTCTCATATAATTTAATGGCTTCCTCGTTCTTGTTAAATACATTTAGGTATACACTGTCAATATTCCAGTTTTGTTTTATAAGCTCCATAGAAGCATTTATTAACTGTGAAGCAATTCCCTTATTTCTGTGTTGCTCATCAACATATAAATCTGATAAAACAGCTACTTTTTTATCTTTTTTAATTGGATGATTTTTTGTTTCCTGTATATAGCAATGAACCACTCCAACTATGATAGTATTGATTTCTGCTATTAAAAAAAGATTGTTTGGCTCGTTAATATTATTCGATAAAAATGCAGTTCTTTTTTCTACGGTAATTTTTGTCACATCAAAAACGGATGGATACATGTTTGCGTGAAGAACATCTAATGAAATTAACAAAGGAACGATTTGTTCTATATCTTGAATTGTAGCTATTCGAATATTTGTTTTCATTGGTGTTTATTAACTATCACTATCCTTAATAATCGTGTTCCTTTTTAAGCTACTTCTTCCAATTCTTTCAAACAGTCTTTCAGTTTTTCTAAATGTTGTCCGTATAATTTGCGAATATACCATTTCATTACAGGATAGGAAATTAATGTTAGCAACAAAGCAAAAGATAAAATCATAGATAGTGTGGCAGAACTGTACACATCAAAATACAATAAAAAACCAAGTGCTTTCATTTCATATAAAATGACAAAACACAACAAAAATCCGGAGACTGGTGTGAGCAGCAAACTACCCCAGAAATAGATACTCAGGTATTTTTCCAGCTGTTGTATTAATAATTGTAAGCTGTGTTTCATGTTTTCGTTATAAGAGAAAAATCTTTTTAGTTCACGATATTTTTTAAGATAATAAATCAGATAAGGTATAAAGATGACAACAACAATGATAGCGCATAAAATAAAGACTTCTTTTGTTTGTAAATAAACAGGCACACAGGCTACGAGTAACAGGCACACGCAAAACATAATTATTTCGCGCAATAAATTGGTTCGTACTTTATCAATGATATTCGTCGACTTATTTTTCAGCAAGGTGCGGATTTTTTCCTGCTCGACGGATTGCTTGCCAATGTCGTTTTCGATATTACTCGACCATATATTTTTTAAGTCATCTAATTCAATCATCGCTCTGTCTTTAATAAGGTTCTCAATTTTTCTTTTATTCTGTTCATTTTCACGGCTACATAATTAGCCGTAATACCAGTAATTTCTGCAATCTCTTCATACGGTTTATCTTCTAAATACAACAGCACGATTGATTTTTCCACATCAGATAAGTACTCTATAGCTTTGTATAGTTGTTGTAAATCTTCATCAATCGTCAGCTCTTTTTTGTCTTCTATTTGAAAGGAAATATTTTCTAATGCTGTCAGCGTAATTTTTTTCTTTCTCAATCCTGAAATAGCTGTATTTAAAGCAATTCGGTACATCCATGTCGTAATCTTGGATTCATTTCTGAAAGATGGAAACGCTTTCCATAATTGCAATACAATTTCCTGAAATAAGTCGTTATGGTCTTCCTGATTGTGGCAATAGATTCTGCACACCTTATGTAAGATGCCTTGATGTTGATTAATGGTTTGTACAAAAAGTTGCTCCAAAAGAAAATGCGCTACTAGATGAGTCGTAATGAAAGCAAAGATATTACAATAATCTTATTCTGTAATTCAAGAATTAGCAACCTAAGGAAAACCCTGAATTTTCAGAAGTGAGGTTTCACCTGAAGATAAAGCTTTAGAATTGGCTGAATTTTACATCATCAAACAAACACAAACAAACAAAAATTAATAAACACAAAAAATTAAACATTATGAAAACAATCATCATCACCATCGCAGCCATCATCGCATTAAGCACATCAACATTTGGCAAAACCAGAAACATGACAGTTAACCAATACAACCTGCACATAAACAAAATTGACAGCAGCGTAGTAGGCACTTGGGAAAAAAGCTGGAATCTGGAGCAAGCTGCTAAAGATGAATTCTGTCAATTTAATGCAAACGGCACTTTTATCTCATTTAAAAAAGTTGATGCTAAATATGTAGTAACCGGCAGAGGCAACTGGTTAGCAGAAAATGGTGTCATCAGCATTTTGCATGGCAACGAAAAATCAACTGCTGTAAAATATGAATCAACAGATAACCAGCTTGTTTTTGGAGACCATGTTTCTTATACAAAACCGACACCGGCATATGCCAACAAATAAACTAAGGAAAACCCTGAATTTTCAGATACAAGGTAAGCCCTGAAGATAAAAAAACCATAAAGACGGAACTTTACACTATCAAATAACTCAAACAATAACAATTAAAAACAACAACAATGAAAACACTAACAACAATCGCAATTCTGGTATTAATGACAATATCTACTGCATTCGGACAAACCAAAAAAATAGACAAAGGTATAGTTGGCACCTGGGCACAACAAGATATGATAGCCAGCAGCGGTTACGGCGACTATGCTTCTTACACTTCAGTTACGTACTATCAGTTTGGCGCAGACGGTTCTGTTTGCGTAACGGACGGCGGCTCTGTAAGCAGCGGCAATGACTGGAGCTACAATAGCAACGGCGCAAATAATGCACAATGCGGAAAATGGTACGTGCTAAACGGCTATATCTACTTTGAACAAAACGGTCAACTGTACGGATATATCAAATACACTTTTCACAACGGCCAACTGGTATTAGGCGAAAAAGGAAATTATAAATTTTTGTATCCGGCAAATTAATTAGAAACAACATAATATCATTTAAAATTTAAACAATAAAAAACAAAAAGTATGAAAAAAACATCCATCAGAAGTATAGTGACCATGCTGGTTATCTTCTTCGCAGTAGCAGCAACAAGTTGTAACAAAGACAATGAAATTACACCGACAACACCACCGGTTCCGGTTATTCCGCCAACACCTGTAGCGCCGGCAATCTCCTTGAAACCCATCTTTATTGAAACAAAAGAAAACGGGAACACCATCAGAAAACAATCGTATGCGTATGATTCACAAGGAAAATTAGCGAAGTACGAATCTTCAACAGGTGTGGCTTCAACATCAGATTCTGTTTTAGTGAGACAAAACAACGTATCATTTAAAACACCAGGCTCAAGCACTATTAATCAATCGCTGACATTTAATGCTGATAAGACTTTTGATGCGTTGTTTTCTGCAACAGATCAAATTGACTTTGAGAATAACCAAACCAAACTGAGCAGAATGACAAAAGCCAGACCGAACGCAACACCTTTAACCGTAGGTGTTTTTAATTACACAAATAATAACCTGAGTTCATTTGGTGCAGAAATCAGTATCAATATCAACTACCACGATAATTTACCCTACCAAAAAGGTATCAATGAAATTCCGATTGCATTAAAACCAATTAAGTTTTACAAAATAATGGAAATGGAAAATGCAACAACAACAGTATTATATAGCAAACTTATCCGACAAGTCATCCTGGATTTTGGTAACAGAAGAGAATTGCACGATTACACGTACACATTTGATGCAAATAACCGTGTAACACAAATCAGAGATACGCAAACAACAGTGACATCAACATCATCCGTACAAAAAGTATTTATAAGCTCTGTATCGTATGCACAAAATTAAATTTATCCACAACAAATTCATCACCATAAAAAAAGCAAATAAAATGAAAACAACACTAATCAAACAGCTCACAGCATTTAGTATAATTCTATTAATTGCTGTTACCACAACCAGTTGCAAAAAGGAAAGCTTATCAACGAATCGTGCTGATTTGGCAGGAAGCTGGAGCCATGTACAACAAGTAGGGTCATTTACTAACATCCTCACACAACTGGATTTAAATGCAAACGGCAGCGGCAAAGAGACCATTACTAACATTACCACATTCAGCTCTACGATTACATCAGAAAAAGATTTATCATGGAAAACACAAGGCGATGCTGAATTGATTTTACAACCGGAAGGTCAAAGTGAAGAAAAGTACAATTTTACACTCGATGAAGAGAACAATATGCTTACTCTAACGGAATCAACTACCGGTTTTACGACAGAGTTTTTTAAGAACGAATAAACAAACCCAAATTAAATAAATAAAAATTTCAAAATCATTAAATCAAATACTATGCAAACGAAAACACTTTTAAACAAATTGATGGCAAGCATTCTTATCTGTTTTGCTATGACTCACACAGCCTGTAAAAAAGACGACGGAATTGCTGCCCCACAAGCAGATGTATTATCCGCAAGCGGCGATTCATTAAGCATCGTACCGGTATTAAACCAGTTCAGAAGTCTGTTAGGAGATTCTTTAAACACGGCACCGGGAAAAGTTGGAGGCAGACGTGAAATAAATTGGGATGCAGTGCCGGCAACTTTTCAAGACAATAATAATTTTCCGTCCGATTTTTTTGCACAAACAGATGCAGCATTACCCAATGGAAGAAAACGAGGTGCCGTATTCACAACTCCATTATCAAATGATATGAGAATAAGCTC
>DAOORG010000016.1:0-14040 GCA_035389165.1 Chitinophagales bacterium | reverse complement strand
GATTCCAAATTTTCATTCCTTGGCGTAAAATTTAAAGACAGCAGTTTGGTAAGCAAAGTGCGTATTACAGCAGGCGAAGAAGGTATTGCAGCAATTACCAGCTACAACGATAAAGTTGGTATGGATGACTTTTTGTATGATGAGCCTGTGGCAAAATAACAGCCGCAAAAACCATAAAATAAATTTTCTTAGTTGTTAGTTGAGCGAGTTCCGAACCATAAAAAGTTCGGAACTTTTTATTTTTCTTTGCGTCTTAGCGAGAAAAATAAAATCATGAAATAGGAAGCTCAATATTTACAGATGTTCCTTTTCCAATTGCCGAATCGATGTCCATTTTTCCGCCCAGCAGTTCGATCCTTTTTTGCATACTTTGTAAACCAATACCGTCTTTGTTTTTTATAACAGATACATCAAAACCCTTTCCATCGTCTTCTATTGCAATGGAAAATTGATTTTCATTTTTTACAAGTTGAATGATCACTTCTTTTGCATCAGCATACTTCACAATATTATTCAACAATTCCTGTACGATGCGATACACCAGCAATTCAAAGCGTTGCGGCAAGCGTTCACTTATATTGTAATGCTGAAAGTCAATTTCAAAACCGGCACTTGCCTGCATCGATGTGCAAAATTGTTCCACAGCATCAATTAAACCGAGTCGTTCCAGCGCAGAAGGCATCAGTGCATGCGATATTTTTCGTATGTCTTGAGATGCCGTATTTAATAAATCTAATGCAGTGTTGTATTCAGCATTTTCCTGTATTGCTGTATGCGATTTTTTAAAATTGGTAAACTGAAGTTTCAACATGCTCATCAATCCACCAATGCCATCGTGTAATTCTTTTGCCAAACGTGTGCGCTCTTGTTCTTCGCCATCAATAATTGCTTGCGTTAGTTCTAATTTCTTTTGTTGCTCAATGGTGATGATTTTATTTTGCAATAATTTCTGGCGTTGCTTCAGAAACAAATACAGGAAAAGCGAACCTGCAACGATAATAAACATTAATGCTGTCACAACTAAAAATCTGGTTTTTGATTGCTGAATTTCCACTTTTTGTTGTGCTATTTTTGTTTCTTTTTGTGCCGTTTGGTATTTCGTTTCCAATTCGTTTAAGGTATTGTTTCTTTTTTCAAAAAACACACTGTCACTATTTTGCTGATACAATTGCGCATAATAAAATGCACTTTTGAAATCACCTGCAGCTGCAGTAATTTCTTTATACAATGCGTAAACACGCTTATTTAACTGAAACGAGGTAACCTCTTTTGCGTATTTTTCTGCCTTTTCTATAGCAACTAATGCTTCTGAATTTTTTTTCAGTGCCAATGCACTTTCTGCCAGATTACAATATGCAAAACAAGCATCGTATTTAGATGATGTTTGTAAAATATAGTTTAAAGATTGTTGCGCATTTATTGCAGCGTTCGGCCAGTCGTTTTTTGATTTATAATATTCGTAAAATGCTTTGTAGGCATAACTGATTACAAAATCATCTTTAATAGAATTACCATATTTTAATGCCAAAGCAGCAAAGGTTTTTGCACTATCTAATAAATTATTTTTAGTAAATGCAATAGACACATCGTGTGCAATCATACCTTCACTAAATGTATCATTTTTTAAAACAGCCGTTTGATAAGCCAGTAAATTGTATTTCAAAGAGTTTTTATATTGCTCAGTATTACTGTAAATGGATGCAATATTGCTGTAGCAAATCGTTAAACCATTATAAAATTGTATGGAATCAAAAATGGCAGCAGCTTTTTGGTAATTGGCAATGGCTAAATCAAAATAGCCTTTTACTTGATAGATATTGGCCATTGTGTTGTGCGTGATGCCAATCTCTTTTTTGTTGTTAGTTGTTTGAAAATATGTGATAGCCTGTTTACATAAATCGATATTTTCTGCATCGCCGATTTTATCAGCTTGTATCAACGCTTTTTTGCGCAACGATTTACCATATATTTCCGGAGAACTCGTTTTAAACGACTGTTGCTTTAAAATCAGGTTATAATAGAAATGAGCGCTGTCTTCATTTATTTTTTCAAAAAATTGCGCGCGCTTAAATAATGAATCGGCATTTGCAGCACCAGCAACAGATATACTCAACAATAAGCCAATTAAAACACTATATTTTAAACTGCTTTTCAAATTAAATATTGATTTTTCACCAAACACAACTATAAAAATATTATTTTTATTGACAAACCATTAAAGTATTTTATGATAACCATAGGAATTATTGACGATCACGGAATTGTTTTACAAGGTGTTTCCAACATTTTTGCTGCTAAAAGCGACTATAAAGTACTGTTTGCGATTAATAATTTAAGCGAAGCCAATACAACGCTGGAACAAACACAGCCACAGGTTTTATTTCTCGATATTAATATTAAAGGTGATGATGGCCTGGAAGCATTGAAAGTTTTTAAGAAAAAATATGCTGCCATGAAAGTGGTGATGTTGACATCTTTTGAAGAAACAGCCTTAGTAAAAACAGCCTTGCGAAATGGTGCAGATGGTTATTTACTAAAAGATGCTGCTGAACAGGATTTTTTATCAGCGATAGAAAATGTATTGAAAGGCGAACAATACGTTCAAAAAAGCGTACAGGATTTAATGCTGAAAGAAGCCATGGGTCAGAAAAAAGATACTTCGTATATTCCAAAATTGACGCGCCGCGAAAAAGAAATTTTACAATTAATTGTGGATGAAAAAACTACACAGGAAATAGCAGATACACTGTTTTTAAGTGTAAGTACCGTGGAAACACACCGCATGAATTTAATCAGCAAATTGGGTGTAAAAAACGTGGCAGGCTTGGTAAAACTGACTTTGGAGCGCGGTTTGTTGAAAGAATAATATAACTTTTCCAAAGCTCTAAACTTTGGAAAAGTTATAGTGTAAATTATATTTTGTTAAACGTCACTCTAAATTTCACCAGTTTGTTGCTTGCATTTCTTGCAAAATAACTCACGCGAAACGAAGATGCTGAACGCGATTCAATTTCCCAGATTTCATTGGTGCCATCACTTGCAACACGCAATGCTGAACCGTTATTCTGTTCTTCAATAATTCCCTGATCTTTTATCTGTGGATCTGAAACATCACATTTACTTGCACCTTCATCCAGCGTGAATGTGTTGTTGTTGGCATCAAAACTCCAGATATTATCGCTTTTACAGGAAGGCGAAAAGACTTCAATCGTTGGTATTGTATCTAAAATAGAATCAGCAGAAATTAAAATTTGTGTTTTTTGCCAGCGACTTTTTGCTAACTCTTTTGTCAACGAAGTTGTATCTTCTTTTTTGCAGGCAAAAGCCATCAGCGTCAAAAGGATAAATACAAAAGCTGTTTTAGTTGTTTTTATGTTGCTTATAGCATTGACTTCGTGAATTGTCGGTTTCATAGTTGTTATTTTTATTGGAGTAAAGTTCTATATTCTTTTACAAATAAAGATAAAGGAAAACAATGAAGATAAAAACTCATGGTAAACCACTATTTTAGTGTTATAGAATTGATGAGTTATCGAATTGTAGAATTATTTTTGTGCAATCTGCACAATCATTTTTAATCAGTTAAATCTGCGCTTTTATTCGCCAACTGACCACAAGCTGCATCAATATCTTTACCACGACTCTTGCGCACATTCGCAATTACTTTGTATTTGGAAAGGTAGTCAATAAATTTCTCACGTGTTTCCACGGTGGATTTATGAAAATCTGCCTGATCAATTTTATTGTATTCAATCACATTGATTTTCACATCTTCTAATTGCTTGCAGATGTCAATCAACTTTTTCGCATCATCAATTGTATCGTTCACGCCATCCAGCAAAATATATTCAAACGTTACTTCGCCTTTGCATTTTTGCTGAAAATACTGCAAGGCTTCTACCAATGCTTCAATATTATTTTGTTCGTTGATAGGCATGATGGTGTTGCGTTTCTCATCATCAGCAGCATGCAGCGACAAGGCCAGATTAAAACGTACGTTATCATCAGCCAATTTTTTAATCATTTTTGCTATGCCTGCAGTAGAAACGGTTATGCGTTTCGCCGACATGTTCAATCCTTCTTCAGATGTTATTTTGTCGATGGCTGTAATAACATTGCTGTAATTCAGCAAAGGCTCGCCCATACCCATAAAAACAATGTTGGATAAATTTCTGCCAACGCTTTCGTTTGCCTGCTGATTGATTAAAACCACCTGATCGTAAATTTCAGCAGCTGTTAAATTCCGTTCCCGTTTTAAAAAACCGGTAGCACAAAATGAACAGGTTAAACTGCAACCTACCTGCGACGAAACACAAGCCGTTGCTCTGTCTTCTGTTGGAATCAAAACACCTTCAATAATATGTTTATCGTGTAGTTGAAAGGCAGATTTTATCGTGCCATCGTTGGATTTCTGCACTTTGTAAGCCGAAATACTGTGAATAACGAAATGTGCTTTCAGTTTTTCGCGCAATTCTTTAGAAAGATTGGTCATGTCATCAAAATCCACTGCCGATTTTTGCCAAAGCCATTCGTAAATCTGTTTGGCACGAAATGGTTTTTCACCTAATTGCTCTAATTGAGTAATCAATTGTTCTTTCGAAAGTGTTCGTATGTCGGTTTGGTTAGACATTTTCTATTACTAACTTTTGAACGCTCTTGAAATCTTTCATTTTTTCTGCCTGTAATTCTTCAATATCGTAGTCATCTTGCAACCCTAACCAAAATTTTGCAGAGACACCAAAATATATGCTCAAACGTATTGCAGTATCTGCTGTAATGCTTCTTTGCTTTTTTATAATTTGAGAAATTCTTGTTTGTGGAATATGGATGTCTTTTGCTAATTTATATGCACTTATATTTAATGGTATAAGAAACTCTTCTTGTAATATTTCACCTGGATGAATGTTGTTTAATCTTTTCATATCTTGTTTTTTAATGATAATCAGTAATAATTACTTTTTCAGCGTTGTTATTATTCCATTCAAAAATTATTCTAAACTGTTTATTAATTCTAATACTGTAATAATTTTTCAAATTGCCGCTCAATTTTTCCAGGTGATTTGCTGGTGGAATTCTTAAATCATTTATATTTTGCGCATTATTAATCATTCTTAATTTTCTTCGAGCAATATTTTGAATCTCTAAAGAAAATTTTTTACTTCTGATGCCTTGCCATACTAACTCTGTGTCTTTATCTCCAAAAGATATAATCATACTAACGAAAAATGATACTAACGGCAAAGATAAGTGTTTTTGTTGGTTTTGTAAAGATTTTACTTATTTTTGTTTTGATGCGTAAAATCTCAGCCAATAAAATCTATCCTGTTTCATCTTCACCAATAGAAAATGGTGTAATCATTGTAGATGATAACGGAAAAATAATTGCCATTGATACTCTGGAAAATTACGACAAAACAACCATCGAATTTTTTGAAGGTGTGATTGTTCCTGGTTTCATCAATGCGCATTGTCATTTAGAATTGTCGCATTTAAACGGTGTGGCACAAACCGGAACCGGCCTGATTGATTTCATTTCGCAAGTCATTAAAAACAGAAATCATTCGCAGGAAATTATACAGGAAGCTATTGCACGCGAAGAAAAAAATATGATAGACTCAGGAATTGTTGCCGTTGGCGATATTTCTAATACAACAGACTCATTTGCACAAAAACAAAAAGAAAACTTACATTATTACACGTTTGTAGAATACTTCGATTTGTTTCAGGAAAATAATACACAAAATATACTTCAGCAATATGATGCCGTTTATAATGCATTAACAGAAACAGCAAAAAACAAAAAATCGAAAGTACCACACGCACCGTATTCTGTTTCCAGAAAGTTGTTTGATTTATTAACGCGTCATGCTGAACTTGTTTCAGCATCTAAGATTCCGACACAATCCCGATATTCATCGGTACGGAATGACGTTACGGTATCCATTCACAATCAGGAAACGTTACCGGAAAATGAACTTTTTCTGAGTAAAACCGGTGATTTTATTTCATTTTACAATCGGATAGGATGTGATTCAAGTGATATTCCGAAACTGGAAAAGCCGTCAATTTATTATGCGCTTGAATATTTGCAGAAAGAAAACCGAAATTTATTTGTCCATAATACACTTACCACAAAAGAAGATATAGAAAATGCACATCTGCAACTAAGCAAAGAAAAAGTATTTTGGGCAACCTGTCCGAATGCGAATTTATACATCGAAAATTGTTTGCCGAATTATAAAAATTTTATAGAAACCAATGCACAAGTTTGCATCGGCACAGATAGTTTAACCTCTAACTGGCAATTGAATGTTTTAGAAGAAATGAAAACGATTTTGAAATATCAATCTTATGTAGACTTTGAAACGGTGTTAACTTGGGCAACTCTTAATGGCGCAAAAGCACTAGGTTTTGCTGATAGTTTAGGCACAATTGAAATTGGAAAAACACCAGGTTTGGTATTGATAAAAAATATGGAAAACGGAACGTTGACAAACGATTCAAAAAGCAAAAAAATAGTTTAAATAAAAAAATAAAAAAGTCCCTTTAGGGATTTAGGGTATGAATTTAGCAATCGACATAGGAAATACACGCACCAAAATCGGCATTTTCAATCAACAGCATTTGTCAACGGTAATGACTTTTGAAAATTCTAAAGAAATAAATATTGAAGAAATTATTTCCAATTTCGATTCCGAATCTTCAGAACCTAAAGCTATTATTTCCAGCACTATAGAGATTCCGGAATATATTCTTAGCGCATTAAACCAATTGCCGCAACATTTAATTTTAGATGCAAATACAAAACTGCCGTTTCAAAATAAGTATTCAACAAAAGACACTTTAGGAAAAGACAGACTTGCGTTGATTGCTGCAGCACAGGCAAATTATCCAAACCAGCATAATTTAGTAATTGGTTGCGGAACCTGCATCACATTTAATTTTATCAACTCAAAAAATGAATTTTTGGGTGGCAGCATACATCCTGGTTTGAAAATGCGTTTACAGGCAATGCATACGTTTACCGGAAAATTGCCGTTAATTAATCTGGAAAACAAGGCTGAATTAATGGGAAATGATACAAAATCCAATATTTTGTCAGGTGTTTTGTACGCTGCCACAAAAGAAATAGACGGAATGATAGATGAATATTTAGTTAAATTTCCTGAAATGAATATAATAATTACCGGCGGCGATGCGGATTTGTTGGTTTATAGGCTTAAAAATGAGATATTTGCAATTCCCAATTTAACATTGGTTGGGCTCAATCATATACTGGTATATAATGCGTAATCTTTTTCTACTTTTAACCTTACTTGGTTCAATACAACTTTCTGATGCTCAGGAACATACACCTTATTCACGCTATGGATTAGGTTATGCGTTTGATAATAATACGGCTCAGTCGGCACAAATGGGCGGTTTGGGTGCCGCATTTCAATCCAGCGAAACCGTAAATTACCTGAATCCTGCTTCTTATGCAGCATTGAAGTTTACGACGTTTGATGCCGGTTTTTCCGGAAATTTCGGAAAATTAAAGACTCAAACACTGAAAGCAAAACAAAATAGCTTCAGTTTGAACTATATGTCGCTTTTTTTCCCAATCAACAAGTATTGGACAACCGGTGTTAGCTTGCTACCCTATACGGCAAAGGATTACTTGCTGTCTCAAACCACTACGTTCGATTCTTCCAATATCGTTAAGTTTGAATACGAAGGATCAGGCACTTTATACAATCTTTCCTGGGGAAATGGATTTAAATACAAAGGAATCCATGTTGGATTTAATATTGGCTATTTATTCGGAAAATTAAATAATAATACATTAGCATATCAGATAAATCCTGCCGGTGGATATGATGTGGATGGTTATACAACCTGGACTTTTACCAATACAAAAGTGAGTAGTTTTATCTGGAATGCCGGAGCGCAATACAATTTACCTATTAAAAGTAAAAGAGACAGTACAAAAATTTACAATGTAACGTTCGGATTATCAGGCTCAGCACCAATAAATTTTGGCAAAAAAACATATAATGACGAAGCTTTGTATACTTTCCAGACTGGCAATTTATTGTCCAGAAATACAGATGCCGGCGTTAATGACTTCATTACAGATTACATTGCACCAAGAGTAAGCTCTTCTGATATTTTGGATACATTATCCGAAAAATTCCAGCAAGCCACCAATATTCGTGTGCCGGCAACCTTAAATATTGGAATTATTGCATCTCGTGGCATTAAATGGAAAGCAGGTGTAGACTTCAAATTTCAACCATGGAGCAAGTACAGAGGTTATGAAGATAACTCAGCATCTTCTTTAAATAATAGCTGGAGAATTGCCGCTGGTGGTGAATTTCTTCCAAACGATAAAAATTTCTCTAAATTCTTCACCAGACTAAAATACCGGGCTGGATTTAACTACACACAAACGAATATTAAAATCAATAATCAGGCTATTAACGAGTTTGGCATAAACTTTGGAATAGGTATACCTATAATCATCACAACAGCTAATGATGAAGGATTATTACAAAAAGTTTACACATATGCTTTCAATATCGGATTTGAAGCTGGAAGCAGAGGAACTATTGAAAAGAACCTCGTACGTGAAAACTTTTATCGTCTTAAATTCGGAATTTCATTAAACGACAGATGGTTTGTAAAAAGAAAATATTATTGATAACAACTGACAATTTACAATGAAAAAGATTTTATTAGTTTTTGGCGCTTTGTTTTTAGTATTCGGAATGGCACAAGCTCAAAATTGCGCTCGTTACATCGATGGAGACAGCTTAAAAACAACACCTGCTTATTCTATTTACAGAGAATTTTTTAAAAAAGGTTTATACGAAGATGCCTATCCACAGTGGAAAAACATGTACAACAATGCTCCCGGATTTCGTAAGCAAACATTTATGGATGGTGTGGTAATGTATACTGCATTTATTCAAAAAACAACGGATAACGCAGTTCGTCAACAATACATAGACACCTTATTTCAGATTTATAACAAACAAATCCAGTGTCATGGTGAAGACGAATATGTGTTAGGTAAAAAAGCCATCGACTTGCTTAAATACGGCAAGAACGCAGATATTCCGGAAGCACGAAAAAGCCTGGAAAAAACATTGGCACTTACCGGTGATAAAGCCTTTCCTTACTACATTCAAACGTATTATAAACTGTTGATTAGCCAACTAGGAAAAGATGGTATCACAGAAGAATTAGCGAAGTCAAAATATGAAGAATTGACAGCGGTAGTAGATAAAAACATTTCAAATCCGTCTAACAAACAATTACAAGCTTACAAAGATGTAAAAGTGGTATTGGATGATTTGTATACTCAAAACTTTGCAGATAAAAGCGATCCTGCAGATTGTGCAAAATTGTTGGAAATCTACCTGAAAAAATACAACGAGAATCCGAATGATTTAGAAACCATTAAAACGGTATATACAAAAACCAAAGGATGTGCAGACAGTACATTGAATGTGGAATTGCTGAGAAAACTAAATGCAATGGCACCCAATTATACCTATGCAACCAGACTGGCAAATATTTTTGTGAAGAATAAACAGTTTGATTCTGCCATCGTACTGTATAAAAACGCATTGGCAACGGAAACGGATAGCACAAAGAAATCGGACCTTAATTATTACATGGCTTTCATGAATTATGCAAAAGAAGATTATCCTGCATCCAGAGACCTAGCTAAAGTAGCTATTACATATAATGCTAAAAATGTAAGAGCGTATAACTTAATTGCCACCTTGTATTTATCCAGTGGTCCATTGTGTGGTCCCGGAACAGGATTCCAGTCACAAATCGTGTTGTGGCCTGCTTTTGATTATTTCAACAAAGTAATTGAAATTGGCGGTGACGATGATGTAGTGGCAGAAGCTAAGAAATACATTGAAGAATACACGAAATACTTGCCTACTAAAGCAGAGATTACAGCAAAAAAATTAAGCGTAGGTGGACCGTATACAGTAAAATGCTGGATCAACGAGGAAACTACGGTTAAAGTAAAATAAGGCGAATAACCAATTTCGTACATAAAATCCGTTCTGCACATGCAGGACGGATTTTTTATTTCCAGAAAATCATAAATCGTATTCCGAAACTTCGAAACTTAATTCATAAATTTATAGCGTGTTCGATTATAATTACATAAAAGCACTGCACATCATTTTTGTAGTGAACTGGTTTGCCGGATTGTTCTATATGCCAAGGTTGTTTATTTATGCCACAGAAGCAAATGAAAAACCAGAACCGGATAAGTCTATTCTGGTTAAGCAACTGCAGCTGATGCAACGAAAGTTATGGTATATCATAACATGGCCATCCGCAGTAATTACGCTGTGTTTGGCGGTCTGGTTGCTGGTTCGACAACCTGTTTTTTTACAACTTGGCTGGATGCATATAAAACTGGCTTTTGTATTTGGACTTTATTTATACCATTTCTCTTTGCATTCGATTTTTAGCAAGCAGCAAAAAGGCATCTTTAAACAAAGTTCCACTCAGTTGAGAATCTGGAATGAAGTTGCCACTATCTTTTTATTTGCTATCGTTTTTTTAGTGGTGGTAAGAACCAACCTAAGTTTTTTAACAGGATTTATCGGACTGACAGTGTTAGTGATTTTACTGATGTTGGGAATCAAGTTATATAAATTATTGAGAAAAGAATGAAAGAAAAACTCACTGGTAAATTTTTCATCACTCTTTTTATAGGAGTTATTCTGCTTTTTATTAGCAGCAGCTTAGGTGATAAAATTATCAATGAACCGTTGTGGCTGATACTGCTTGTTTTCTTCTTATCGGCGATTATTACATACGGATTGGTAAAAAAATTCTTTACCATCAATAACGAAGAGAAAAAAGAAACAGCCGTCAATTCCTTTTTTCTGGGAATTATCTGGCTGAGTATTGCAGCGGCAGTCACCTTTATATTTTTAGCACCCATCCGGTTCAGTATGGTAATGGCTGCAAGCACCCATCCGGAAAAAATCGTAGCGTGTGATATAAAATCATTTCATAAAAAAGCAAAAAACAAGAAAAAGAGATTGTGGTATGAATTTAACGGTCACACCAACAAGAAAAAAATAACGATGAGTGATTACAGGAAATTAGCAGAAGGCAGAAATTCAAAACAATACAAAATTTATCTTACCGTAAAAGAAAGTTGGTTCAACACACATGTAATCAAACACTATGAAATAAAAGAATGATGGTTTAAATAGTAGAAGTGGATTAGCTTAATGCCACATCCAAACTCATCATTACCACAAAACCTACCATAAATCCCAGCGTTGCAAGATCTGTGTATTTATCTCTTTGGGTTTCCGGAATCACTTCTTCCACCACCACATACATCATAGCACCTGCGGCAAAAGCCAGTGAATACGGCAGGATTGGCGTAAATGTATAAACCGCCCAGGCACCCAAAACGGCAGCAAACGGTTCAACCAAAGCTGACATTTGTCCATAATTAAAACTCTTCCATCGGCTAAGACCCTGACGTCGCATTGGCATAGCAACGGCAATACCTTCCGGAAAATTCTGTATTCCAATTCCTAACGCCAACGCAATAGCACCTGCAGTTGTCACACCATCAATTCCGGCAGCAACACCACCAAACATAACACCGATAGCCAAACCTTCCGGAATATTATGCAGTGTTATTGCCAATGTCAATAAAGTAGTGCGATGCCAGTCTGTTTTTACGCCTTCCGTCTCTGTATCCTTGAAGTTAATATGTAGATGCGGCATCACTTTATCGATACCATAAATAAATAAACCGCCTAATGCAAAACCTATAATAACCGGAAACAAAAAAGAGAATTTATCGGCTAGCCCTAGTACGACTTCGTTTTCCGATATACCAGACAATGCAGCATATTCTTTTAATTTTTTACCTTCTCCAATCTCAATGGCTGGAATAATCAACGACCAGATACTTGCAGCCACCATTACACCGCCTGTAAATCCAAGCATGCCGTCAAATATGGCACGATTCATCTTTTTAAAAATAAAAACAAACGATGCTCCAAATGCGGTAACGCCCCAGGTAAATAAAGTAGCTAAAAAAGCGGCCCAGATTGGACCAATATTTTCAAAATAATGTATAATGGATTGCATATTATATTACTTTAGTGCACAGTAAAAAAGTACAATGTTAAAAATAATTTTTCCATTTTTGAAATTTTATTTTTAGTTTAGCCTAAATTTTATAGCATGGCAACACTCAGCGCAGTAGAAGAAAATTATTTAAAATACATTTTTCAATTGAGTGAAGTCAGTGAAAAAGGAATCGTCAAAACGAATGATTTAGCTTATAAACTGGAACATTCTGCTGCCTCTGTAACCGATATGCTTAAAAAGCTGTCCGATAAAAAACTAGTTGCATACAAAAGGTATTATGGTGTTTCACTAACGAAATCGGGTCTGCAAATAGCTGTTCAGGTACTTAGAAAACACCGGCTTTGGGAAACTTTTTTAGTAAAAAACTTAAAATTTACCTGGGATCAGGTCCATGAAATTGCCGAACAGTTGGAGCATATACAGTCTGACGAACTGATAGATAAAATGGACGATTATCTCGGACATCCGAAATTTGACCCGCACGGTGACCCAATACCGGATAAAATGGGAAATATTTCTGTACCAAACGTCATTTGTCTCGCGGATGCGAAACTTAAAAAACAATATATTTTATCGAATGTCAATGACGATTCTGCTGCATTTTTGAAATACCTGAATAAAATTCAATTACAATTAAATGATAAAATAAAGATTGCAGACAAAGAAGAATTTGATGAAACTATACAACTTGTAGTGAACGATAAAAAACAATTAACCATCAGTAAAGATGCTGCACAAAATATGTTTGTAAAGGTTGTATAAACCATTAGAACCAAAGCATTAAGATACTAGACTTTTATTTTTTGTTTTAAAATCTTGATTCTAACCATCCAGAAATCTAAGAATGAGTGTAAATATTTACAATACAGAAAATTTGCCGGTGCCGGTAAAAATTATAGTGGAAGCCAGGAATTCCTCGCGCGTAGCCTTGGGTAAAAATGAAATTATTGTACGCTTACCCAAACATATTTCTGTGGCGGATAAAGAAAAAACATTAAAGCAGTTTTTAGTGTGGGCAGGAAAACAAATAGAGGAAAAAAAATATTATCAGGAACATCAGCATACAGTAGCGTATTATCAGAATCGTGTATTGAAAATTTATGAAAAGCAATTTAAAGTTGAAATAGAACACATTACCACCGGAAAAAACAGGCTCAGCTACCGAGGTGATACTACGCTGAAAATTTATTTACTGGAAACTCAATCGCACAAAAAACAAATCCAGGAAATTCAGCGTTTTCTATTGCGCTTCATTGAAAAATATTTTTTACCGGAATTACAAAAACGCACGTTGCACTGGAATGACGTATATTTCAAAGAAAGAATAGAAAAAGTAGATGTAAAGCATACCATTTCTCGCTGGGGAAGTTGCTCATCCAGTCGGAAAATATCTTTTGCAACCAAACTATTGTTGCTTCCTTCCAATATTATTGATTATGTGATTGTACACGAATTGGCACACTTAAAAGAAATGAATCATTCGCCTAAATTTTGGAAACATGTAGAAAATGTGATGCCGGATTACAAAATAAAACGCAAATGGCTGCAACAAAACGGCAGTAAAATCCATTTTTAATTTTCATAACTTTGCAACATGTCATTCCAAGCTATTTTTAAAAACACGCGTCTGTGGACTTTCGTTTGTGGGCTCTTTTTATTTTCTTCTTGCCGTTACAGCAAAACGCCTGAAGTATTTGAAGACAAGAATATATCGATAGAGTATCCGTCTTATCTTTTTAAAGCGGAAGATGTATATCCGGAAAAAAACACATTGCTTCAGTTAAAAAACGATTATCGAGATGTGTATTTTATATTGGTAGATCATGGGATGAAGCCTGGCGTACAAGGATTTGAATTAATGTGTGATTCCGTTATAAATCAACTGAAAAGAAACCT
>DAOORG010000015.1:17920-19120 GCA_035389165.1 Chitinophagales bacterium | reverse complement strand
AAAAATTACCAACATTCCTTAAAACACTACATTTTTATATTGTGCCTCAATTTTTTATCTTTGCGCCATGGAAAGTAAGTTATCTGCACAGGAAATTCGCCAGGCGTTTTTAGATTTTTTTAAAAGTAAAGGACACCAAATAGTGCCATCTGCACCTATCGTGGTAAAAGGCGATCCAACCCTGATGTTTATTAATTCCGGAATGGCTCCGTTTAAAGATATTTTTTTAGGAAATATGCCTATCAAATTTCCGCGTGTGGCAGATACGCAGAAATGTTTGCGCGTTTCCGGAAAACACAATGACCTGGAAGAAGTTGGCGTAGATACTTACCACCACACCATGTTCGAAATGCTGGGCAACTGGAGTTTTGGCGATTATTTTAAGAAAGAAGCCATTGCCTGGAGCTGGGAATTTTTAACGGAAGTACTTAAGCTGGATAAAAACAGATTGTATGTAACCGTTTTTGAAGGCGACGAAAAGGAAAAAATTCCGCAGTCAAAAATTGCCTTAGCTTGCTGGAAAGAAATAGTGCCGGATAATCAGATAGTATTTGGCAATAAGAAAGATAATTTCTGGGAAATGGGCGATATGGGACCTTGCGGACCTTGTACAGAAATTCATTATGACGGCAGAAGCGAAGAAGAAAGAGCAAAGATTCCCGGCGAGCAGTTGGTTAACAAAGACCATCCGGATGTCATTGAAGTTTGGAATAACGTATTTATGCAGTACAACCGTTTAAAAGACGGTTCTTTAGAATTATTGCCTTTAACACATGTTGATACCGGAATGGGTTTTGAGCGTCTGGTGCGTGTGGTGCAGGGAAAATCTTCTAATTATGATACGGATGTTTTCTCCGGAACGATTGAAGCGACAGAAAAAATAGTCGGCTTAAAATACGACAGAAGCGACAGCAAACAAGCCATCGCATTTCGCGTGATAGCCGATCATATACGTGCGGTTTCGTTCACTATTGCAGATGGTCAATTGCCATCTAATACAGGCGCAGGCTATGTAATACGCCGAATTTTGCGACGTGCCGTTCGTTATTACTTTTCTTACTTAGACAGAAAAGAACCCTTGTTGCATTTACTGGTTCCGGTGCTGGCAAAACAGTTTGAAACCGTTTTTCCTGAGCTGCAACAGCAAGTTGGTTTTGTATCTAAAGTAGTGCTGGAAGAAGAAAACGGATTTTTGAAAAC
>DAOORG010000015.1:0-17820 GCA_035389165.1 Chitinophagales bacterium | reverse complement strand
GAAGAATTACAAAAACAAAAAACACGTAGTCGCGCCGCATCCGAACAAGATGTGGACGATTGGATTACGTTGCACGATGGTAAATCTGTTTTTGTTGGATATGATTCGTTGGAAACAAAAGCACAGGTTTTAAAATATCGCAAGATAAAATCTAAAGGCAAAGAGCAATATCAGATAGTGTTAGACAAAACGCCATTCTATGCAGAAAGCGGCGGACAGGTTGGCGACGTTGGACAATTAACGATTAACAATGCACCATTAACGATTACAGACACGAAGAAAGAAAATGATTTGATTGTACATTTTGCAGATGCAATTCCTGCAGATTTGAGCGGAGACGTGCTGGCAACGGTAGACGCTGCGGTGCGTAAAAAAACAACCATTCATCATTCATCTACACATTTGCTGCAGGCAGCTTTGCAACAAGTGTTGGGTAAACACATTGCACAAAAAGGTTCTTTAAATAATTCAGAATACTTGCGTTTCGATTTTTCGCATTTCGCAAAAATGACGAATGAAGAAATTGAGCAAGTAGAAAATATCGTGAACGAAAAGATACGAGCTAACATTCCGGTGGTGATTAAAGAAATGTCGAAAGACGATGCGATGCAATTGGGTGCTATGGCATTGTTCGGTGAAAAATACGGCGATGTGGTGCGTGTGGTCATTATGGATGAAAAGTATAGTATTGAATTGTGCGGTGGAACGCATGTTGGTGCTACCGGTGAGTTAGGGTTGTTTAAGATAACCGCTGAAAGTGCTGTGGCGGCAGGCGTGCGCAGGGTAGAAGCGGTGTGCGGTGAACAGGCGTTGCAATTTGTTAATGAGAAAATTAGCGAATTAGCAAATGTGAAAGAAGCATTTAAAGGATCAAAAGATATTGCTAAATCTATAGAGCAATTACAGGATGAAAATGCTTCCTTAAAAAAAGAAATAGAAAAATACCAAAACGAAAAAGTAGAGATTGTTAAACAACAGTTACGCACTAAAGTAACAAACAGAAATAATGTAAATCTCTTAATTGAAAAGATTGATGGCGTAAACGGCGATGGATTGAAGAAAATTCAATTCGACCTGAAGAATGAATTTGACGATTTGTTTTTTGTGGCTGTTTCAGTGATCAACGAAAAACCGATGGTTTCTATTATTATTTCAGAAAACTTAGTGAAAGCGAAAAACTTACACGCCGGTAATTTAGTAAAAGAATTAGCGAAAGCCATAAAAGGCGGCGGTGGCGGTCAGCCATTCTATGCTACTGCAGGCGGCACAGATATCAACGGAATTGATACTGTTTTGCGTCAGGCAGAAGAATTGTTTTTAGTGCAGACGAACTAATCAGCACGTATATATTCATTAAAAAAGGCTGCCTTGCGGCAGCCTCGATGAATGTTATGTAAACCAAATAAATAAAAAACCAAATAAGTTTTTAATAGTAAGTATACGTCACAACGGTTTGCGTTGATCCTTTTATTGTTGTTTGAGTAGATACTCTTTGTTGCGCATCTAAAATATAAGTGTAACTGGTAGTTTCACCATTCTTAGTGGATGATTTCAGTAGATTCTCAGAACTTTTTCCTAAGTATTGTTTTCCGAAATTCTTATTTCCGATGGTGTTTAATTTATCCTTGTAATATTCGTAGCTGGTCGTTTCTTTGAAATCACCACCTAAATAATTAAATCCTGTTCCGTTAACAGACAATATATTCTTTCTGTCGTTGCTTAATTGCTCATTGATAGAGTAATCCGTTATGCCAAATGAGTGCGTAATTAAAAATCCGTTATCATCATACTGACAAGTTACCGACTGACAATTGGAAGCTGTTTCAAGGTATAAACCTCTTTCATTCAATTTCAGCAATGAAGGATTAGAAGTACAGTTTATACGAACAGCACCGCCAGGCAAGGTTTGCTCTAAGGCATAAACCGGTTCTTCACTTCTGTATTCAGAAATTTCATTACCTGAATAAGTATATTCATGATAATAAGATGTTCCTGTTGCAGTTGTAAAAACAATTTTCGCTAAACGTTTCTGACTATCATAGAAATATGTTTCCATATTATTTCCTTCTGTCTTCGTCTTAACAAGCACTTCTGATGGTGTTGTTGTAATTGATTCTTTCTGACATGCCATAGATAATAAAGACATGATTACAGATAGTAATAAATAGTTACTTTTGATAAACATAAAAAACCCACTAAAAAATAAAAAAATAAAATTCCCCGATTCAAAGATAATTGATAAATGTGGATAAGTATGTTAACTTATCTTTACATTATTGATTTAAATCAATTATATCAAATAGTCACTTGACTGTCAAATATTTAGATAAATGCTATAAACTTGTATTTTTACATCTGTCTGCAAAGATGTATCTTTGTGATTCTGCAAATCATGACAAATAACAACAAGTATGAGATAGTAATTGGGCTGGAAGTGCACGCTCAGTTAAACACCTGCACCAAAATTTTTGCTGCTGATGAAACTGCCTATGGTGCTGAACCCAATACGCAAATTAGTCCTATTACACTTGGATTGCCAGGTGTGCTGCCAAAACTCAATAAAGAAGTATTGGAAAAGGCTATAAAAATGGGACTTGCGCTGAATTGTACCATTACGGAAGAAAATCATTTTGACCGTAAAAATTACTTTTATGCAGACTTACCCAAAGGCTATCAGATTTCGCAGGACAGAGCGCCGATTTGTACCGGTGGTTTTGTGGAGATAGAAGTAAATGGTGAAAAAAAGCAGCTAAAGCTTACCCGTATTCATATGGAAGAAGATGCCGGAAAAAACAATCACGAACTGGATGAACAGTATTCGCTGGTTGATTTGAATCGTGCCGGTGTGCCTTTAATAGAAATTGTATCTGAGCCGGATATTCGCAGCAGCGATGAAGCGTATGCCTATATTACTGAACTCAGAAAAATAGTGCGTTATCTTGATATTTGTGATGGTAATATGGAAGAAGGTTCCATGCGTTGTGACGCGAATGTATCTGTGCGTTTAAAAGGAGAGACTTCTTACCGCAATCGAGTGGAAGTGAAAAATATGAATTCCATCAGAAATGTAAAACGTGCGATAGATGTAGAAGTTAAACGTCAGATAGAAATTTACGAAAACGGTGGTACGATAGATCAGGAAACGCGCGGTTTTAATCCGACAGATGGCAGTTCTTTTCCATTAAGAAGTAAGGAAAATGCACATGATTACCGTTATTTTCCGGAACCGGATTTGCCACCAGTAGTCATCACACAGCAAACGATTGCAGCTATCAAAGCAGCCATGCCACAGTTGCCGAAAGAACTACAGGCAAAATTTATCAGTGAGTATAATTTATCGGCATATGATGCACATGTTCTAACAGATGAGCGAGAAGTTGCCTTGTATTTTTTGGAATTAATAAAAAATACCAACAATTATAAATCAGCAGCCAATTGGGTAATCAATGAAGTGAAATCATTTGTAAATGAAAACAACTTGTCGTTTTCTGCTTTTACTGTAAAGCCGGCACAACTTGCAGAAATCATAAAACTGATTGATGAAAATATCATTAGTTCATCAGGTGCAAAAACGTTGTTTAAAGCATATACAGAAGGTAACACAAAATCTGCCGTTGCCATTGCTGAAGATTTAAATCTGGTTCAATCATCCGATACAGATGAATTGACAAACTGGATAGACCAGGCGTTGGCAAAATATCCTGATAAAGTAAAAGAATATAAAAACGGTAAAAAAGGTAATATCAATTTATTTATGGGTGAAGTAATGAAACTTTCTCGCGGCGCAGCCGACCCTAAAAAAACAACTAAACTTTTAGAAGAAAAATTAACATAATCTATTTATGAAACGCAATAACAATTCATTCGCTCAAGTTCTATTTGTCGCAGCATGTATACTCATGCTAACGTCCTGCAAAAACTTTAAAGGTTACAAAATTAACGGAACTATTAAACAAGCAGAAGGTGTCAAAGTATATTTAGAAGATTTAACCGGCACTGCGCCGTTGGTGATAGATACGGCATCTATAAAAAATGATAAGTTTGAATTGAAAAATTATGCGTCCAAAGGAATTTACAGATTACGTTTTGGTGATGATGCTGTAAAATCTATTTTCTTATTTATTGAGGAAAAAGATAAAATTTCTATCACAGCTGATTTAGCAAAACTGGAAGAATATAAAGTAGAAGGAAGTGTGGGCTCTGCATCTATAAAACAACTGAATCTGGATACAAAACTGCGATTTAATGAATTGGATTCTACGTTTGCCAGACTAAAAGCTGCAGATGGAAGTTCCAAAGATTCGCTGGAAATTATATTTAACAACCAGAAGAAAGCATACGTTGCATTTATTAAAGACTTTATTGAAAAGGAAAAAATCAATGAAGTTGCCTGTTTCGGTTTAAATTATTTGGGACCCATGATGCAGGATGAAATTCCATATCTGGTGGATATTACCGAAAAGCTGCACACGGCGGCTCCGGATTCAAAATATATCAATGTCTGGTATAAAGAAACACAACAATACAGAGATGCCTTACTGGCGGAAACACAAGGCGGCGTGGCTTTAAATACACAAGCACCGAATATTATATTACAAAATCCAAACGGCGATTCTATTCAATTAAAAAACTTACTTGGAAAATATGTATTAGTTGATTTTTGGGCATCCTGGTGTCAGCCTTGCCGCATGGAAAATCCAAATGTGGTAGCGCTGTATAAACAATATCAGTCACTGGGTTTTGAAGTTTTTTCCGTTTCATTAGATGCTAATGAAGCACAATGGAAAAAAGCGATTGAAAAAGATGGCTTAATATGGAAAAACCATGGTTGCGATTTTGGTGGCTGGCAATCTGCACCGGCTCAAGCCTACAGCGTTCAATCAATTCCTGCTACATTTTTGTTAGATAAATCAGGAAAAGTAATAGCCAAAAACTTAAGAGGCGAGGAGCTTGCTGCTAAACTCGCTGAATTGTTTGCTGCTAAAACAAACTAATTCTTATATTGCAATATGAAGAAACAGCAATACATTTTATTTCTGCTAATGATGTGTTGTGCATCGTTCGTATTTTCTACCACTATTTACTTTGACAAAGGTGCATTACAAAATTCGAAGTTACTTAACTATACGATTCAGGATGTTTCAACGTTGCTGCAACAAAGTAAGGCACTTATCACAGATAAGGAAACGGATGCAAATTGGAAAATTGTATTTCAATTAGATCAAGATGTAAATAGTTATAAAACGCTGTATGATGCCAATACCAAGGCAACACAGCAGTTTACAATTCAATCATCAAAAGAAAATAATGTTTGTATTATAGTTATCACTTCGCAATCAGAAAAAGGGTTATCGAATGGACTTTACTATTTCCTGCAAAATAAATTAGGTTTTCAATTTTATCATCCGAAAGAAACCATCCTTCCTGATTTATCAAATTATGTATTGGATACATTTACAGAAACGATCACACCGCGTTTTGATAAAATTGGATTTCATATTCATGCAATGCATCCGTTAGAAATTACGGAAGCGCTATTAAACGAAAATACACCAAACGGTGCAGCAGAAGTAAAAACATATATTGATTGGTTGTGTAGAAACGGACAAAATTATTTCGAGTTTAATTTATTGCGCAGCATAAAACTGGAAACATGGATTCCATACATGAAATCTATTGTTGACTACGCACATGAACGTGGTGTAATTTGCGGTGCAGATATGTCGTTTCACATGATTCAGCAACGTGCCTTTCAGTTGTATAAGAAGTTTCCAAAATCCTTTAGAAAGAAAGAAACACAAATATTGAGTAACATTTCTCAGTTAATGCAAATAAATTGGGATGTCTGGAATGTGGAATTTGCAACGACTGAATTTACACATAAAGATGAAGACAAACTGCACGAACAGCAAAAGTTTCTGTTTGATAATCTGGAAAAATACAAAGTAAAATTAACCAGCCGCAAACATGTGGTGAAAGATGAAAACTTGATGTCTGGTGAAAAATCAAAGAAGACAAAGCGCACCGATATGGACAGCGCATATGCCTTGTTTGTACATACCGTAATGTTTTATGGTTTGCAGGATTCCAGCACGCCAGTGTATCGCAATAAAGATTTTTCGCATCTAAGAAATTTGTTGATAGAAAGTAACCAATACAGAGATACCTGGTATTTTCCTGAGTCTGCCTATTGGATTACGTTTGACAATTCGGTGCCGATGTTTTTAACACCTTATTTAGATGCACGTTTACAGGATATTCTATACTGTGATTCTTTAGGAATTGACGGACACTTAACGTTTTCTTCTGGTTGGGAATGGAACCACTGGCTGATAGACTGGAGCATTGCGCGCTGGTGCTGGAATGAAAATAAAGAAACAGAACCACATCCTTTGCAATTTTTAGAAGCTGTAATAAAAGATGCTGCAATTATTGATTATGCAGAAAAAGCTAACAGACTACAACAGTCTTTTATCAAAGACAAACAACTAATAAAAGTATTAACGGCACAAACGATCACAGATGAAATTGGTGGCAAGTTGAATTTGGAATTCCATCCACGACCTGAGTTTGCTTATAAATACATACTCAATAAAGCAACGAAATCAGAATTAGAATTCTTGCAAAATAAATATGTCAGCGAATTGGATAGTTTTATACAGCAATACAATCAACTAAAATCGGCATATTCATTGGTGAAAAGCAATGAACTGGTAGATGAGTTGTTGCTGAGTTTAGATGTTACTGCATTGCGTGCCGAACACCGAAAAAATACTTTATCCTATTTGATTGGCAGTAGAATTAACAGCATCAACAAAACCAACATTTCGGTGCAGCATTTTTTGGATGCTGCCAAATCAATAAGAGAAAGCGCTTTGACATTGGTAAAACAACAAGAAAACAATTACCGATACGCTCTTTCTTCCATAGCAGCAGAAAAGAAAAGTAAGACTGTTTATGATTTTGGCTACTTGTATACGGTTTCTGATTTGCATTTCTGGGAAAGAGAAGAACTACAGGCCAAAAATAACAAGTGGAAATTCTGGTATCAAAACATTTGGGATGTGTTGAAAATAATTGGTGTTAAAAAGTAAATCGTTTCGTGATTATTGCAGCACGATGCAATTAGTTCTTACAAACAATATAAAATAATAAAGTCATCGCTAAACGATGACTTTATTATTATCAGAAACTTTATTTTTTCTCTTTCTTCTTCTCTTCGTTCTTCTCTTCTTTTTTTTCTGGTTGCTTCTCTTTTTCTTTTTTAGCTTTCTTCTCTTTTTTTTCTTTTACAGGCTCGTTTTTAAGTGCTACTTCTATTTGTGCAACATGGTGTTTTCCGTGCCAAGCATAAACGGCAAGTGCATCTTGTAAAGAAGAAGTCGTATTGTATTCAGGATGAAAATAGGTGCGTTTAAAATCATTCTTATCCATGTTTTCCAATAAAATAGTCCATTTTGCATGCAATGCTTTTAACAAGCGAATCGCCGTTTTAACAGGCAATTGCACGTCAGCAGTTTCTGCCCATAAATCCTGATTATAAGCTTTTATAGTCGGATTATTTTCAGTTAAGGCCAACTTGAAACGAATAAAAGCATTCATGTGGCTGTCGGCTGTATGGTGTATGATTTGTTCTATTGACCATCCGCCATCTCTGTAAGAATATTGTAATTGTTTTTTGTGTTTGATTTTTTTAGCCACTTTTTTTAAATGTTCCGGAAGTATGCGAATATCCTGAATCAATTTGTTCAGCACCGTTTCCGTAAATTCTTCCGGTCGTTTCATTTTGCCAATTGGATAAATATTGGGATCTACTACTTCAGGTTTCGGTACAGTAACAACTTTAGGAGCTGGAGCTGGTTTAACAGTTGTTTTTTTAACGACTGCTTTCTTTAAGGATGCGGCTTTTTTTGGTGCCGATTTTTTTATTACTTTTTTAGTTGCCATACATTAAAACTTTTCTATTGTTCGTTCTATTAATTCATTATTATTACTCAAAACCAATTTATAAGCACCGCTTGCTAGCTCTTCCAGATTTACAGATTTTATGTACAATCCTTTTGTCAAATAGCCTAAATCCTGTTGTTTTACCAATTTACCTGTCATATCGAAAATTTTCAAATCCAGTGTGGTATTGGATGCCGTATTAAACTGAATAGAAATTCTGTCGATAAAAGGATTTGGATAGGCACTTAAAACAATTAAATCAGTTGATTTATTTCTGATGCCTGTAATTATATTTTGTCTCGGTGTTTCAGGAGCCTGATAAAATTTAGGATCTATCTTTGTAGATTCTGTAGTTGCTTTTTTCAGCCATCTTGTGTTCGCCAAAGTATAATAACCGGTTTCATAAGCTTGTCCGGGATTTAATCCTGTAATGGTTGGCACAGAATAAAAATTTCCTTGTGCAATCGTATCTTTTAAATCCAGAATTCCATATCCTTTCTTAAACAAATCTACGTATTTGATATGTGGCAATAAAGTAGAAACTAGTGGATATAAAGGATCTAATGGAATAGGTGATGAGCTGGACGTAATACTTGTACAAACAAACTCAACACCAACGGAACCAGCTCCGGTGTTGGCATTGTAAGTTGAAGTATTGTATGGCAAATCCATTGCCCAAGCAGTATGAATATCACCGGTAAGCGTGATAATATTTTTTATATTGTTGTTTAAAACAATGTCATATAATTTTTTGCGTTCCGGTAAATAACCATCCCATTGGTCGTTATTAACAGTAATACCAAAAGGAGTCAGGTTGCCCATCATAACTTGTTGCCCTAATATTTTCCATTTGGCTGTAGAATTCATTAATTCCGTTTTAAGCCATTGCATCTGCTCATTTCCAATTATACGTCTTGTAGAATCATTTGCATTGCCGCCTTGTAAACTACGGTCATATAATCTGGTATCCAGCATAAAAATATCTGCCAGATTTCCATAGCTGATTTTTCTCCATATTTTATTGGGATTTGCCGGTTCTATCAAACGTTTAGGCAACCATTCATCATTTGCTTGTTGTCCGGCCGCTTTTCTGGAAGCCCATGGACCTTCGTTAGATGGTGTATGATTTTGTGCACCATTTGTATAAGAATTATTAGCTGTTTCGTGGTCGTCCCAAACGGTAATAAATGGAAATTGCTGATGTAACTTTCGCAATGCAGGATCTAGCCTGTATGAAGAATATCGTTGACGATAATCTGCCAGTCTGATAATTTCATAGTTTGGCAGTTGGTCATTTCTGACACCGGAAGAACCGTATTCGTAAATATAATCACCTAAATGTAAAACGGCTTCAATATCATTTCGTTCTCTGATTCTGTCATACGCATTAAAATAACCGGTTGGATAATTAGAGCACGAAACAAACGCAAATCGAAGTTGATTTATGCCACTTACAGGTGCTGTTTTTGTTCTGCCGGTTAAAGAATTCCTGCCTAATGCTGTGAACTCATAAAAATACCAGGTATTTGGTTGCAAGCCCGTAACATCAATTTTTACGCAATAATCTGCGGTGCTGTCTGCTGTAAATGTGCCTGATTGTACAATGGAAGTGAAGTTGGTATCCAATGCTACACGCCAGGTTCCGCTAACCGAACCAGGTGCGTCTGGTGTTACACGCGTCCAGATAATAACCGCATTTGGTGTTGGATCACCGGAAGCAACACCATGATAAAACGGCACCAAAGAGGTGTCAACCATTGATCTTTCAGTAATACTGATCGGTTCAATTGCAAATGCAGAAAGTGTGAAAATGAAAAAAAATGTTACAAATTGTATAGACTTTTTCATAAAATTATATTTGTAACTAAAATTACATTATTTTTTTATGTAATACTATAGTTGCTTCAGAGATTTTAATTTAAAATTACATAGGTTTAAATAATTTCCTGGAGATGGTTTCGTTACCGGTGTTCAAGGTTAAAATATATTCGCCAATCGGCAATGCACTTAAGTCGAATTTTTCAAAATAAAAACCTCTGTTTTTAAAACCCATTTCCTTTTCAAATACTTTTTCACCTGTGAGATTATAAACAGTTACCTGAACGGCTGTTGCTTCGTACAAATAATATTGTATACCTGTATAATTCACAAAAGGATTTGGATAAACACCGGTTATTTCAAACGCATTTGTTTGGTTTTTGATGGCCGTTGTTATACTTTGTCTTGGTTGAAGTGGTGCTTTTATTGGTAAGAGACCGTTGTACTGTGTAGGTACAAGCGTTTTTTTAATATGGTTAGAATCTTTTTCCGTGTAATAACTTACGTGATAGGAATAATTGGGATTGGGTCTGTCGATTGTTTCAATGTTATAGAAATCTGTTTGCGTTTTTTGTGGTGTAATATCTATGATATTAAATCCACGGTCTACAAAATTATTGTGTTTAATATGCAGATTATTGTCGAGTATAATGCGTGCAAGCGCATCTTCAGCTATGTTGCCAAATATTCCGGATAAAGGAACTGCAGGAGAAGTGACAGCTGTGGTTACAAATTCAACACCAACAGAGCCTGCACCTGTTCTTGGAATATAGGGTGTATTTCCAAACGGTAAATCACTTGCCCACGCAGAATGAATATCACCGGTAAGTACAACCAGATTATTAATTTGATTATCATTAATCATCTTAAAAAATTTCTTACGTTCTGAAGGATAGCCATCCCATTGATCAGAATTAAAAGCAATATTAAACACTTTAAAAGGTGCTATCATTACTTGTTGTCCGATGATTTTCCAGGTTGCCGTAGATTGTTGTAAGCCATTTTTCAGCCATTCAAATTGTTCAGGACCGATTAAATAATGTGTAGAGTCATCTGTTCCGGTAATCGAAGCTAAAATCGTTTGTTCTTTTCTGGCGGAAATACGTGTATCCAGAAAATATAAATCTATCAAATTTCCAATATTGTAGTTTCTGTAAATCTTTACATTTTCCGTTGTATCTACACTTCTGATTGGCATCCATTCTGCATAAGCTTTCAATGCGGCACTTTTCCTGTTTTTCCAAACACCTTCAGTACTGGAAGTATGGTTTTCTGCGCCATCTGTAAATGCATTGTCAGCAAATTCGTGGTCGTCCCAAATGGTGAAAAATGGAAACTGCTGGTGCAATCGCATCAACATAGAATCCAATTTATACATGCTATGTCTCAATCTGTAATCTGCCAGCGTAAGAATTTCGTTTTCTGGTTCCGGTATCCGAATATTTCCATATTCATTTTTGCCGTACTCATAAATATAATCACCAAGATGAATGATGGCATCTACATCGTTTCGCTGGTTGATAGCCTGATATACATTAAAATAACCATGCGGAAAACTGGAACAGGAAACTACTGCAAATCGCTGCTTGTCGACATTGCCACTTGGTAGTGTTTTTGTTCTGCCGCGCAAGGAATAGTGGTTGTCAAATTTAAATTCATAAAAATAAAAAGTGTTTGGCTGTAAATCGGTAACATCTACTTTTACACTGTAATCTAAATCGATAGAAGTACTAACCGAACCTGATTTTATTACATTTTGCATAAAAGTATCGGTGGCAACCTGCCATTCCAGCGTTGCTGTTGGTTGGTCTGTTGTTAAACGCGTCCAGATAATCACGGAATTTTGTGTCGGATCACCGGATGCTACACCATGATAAAACGGAAACAATGCATCGTCTAATGCAATACGTTCTGTTGTGTTGGATGGTAAAGGTGTTTGCGAGAAGAGTTTAGTTTGTGCTGTAATTAGGACAATGAAAATGTAAAATCTAATGAACATAAAGTGTTTTTTCAAATGTAGACACTTAAATATTCATCGAACTTGCGTTCACCATAAATACATTTTAAATGCATTCAGAATACAATATCTGTTCACGAATAATTTAGGTTGGTAACTATAAAAACATATTACAGCTCTATAAGAACAAATAAAAAGGTTTTAGTAAGTCTATTGCTTCAGATGTATATTGTTGGTTAACGGTTCGAATACTGATTTCTTCATGCTGTAAAATGTCAGAATTATTTTTTGAAAAAACAGCTGCATATCTGAAGAAATTATGAGCTGGTGTTTGCCGAATAAAGATGGTTTTTTCCGGATAAAATTGTAATTCTTCTGCCATTTTCTCAAATTCATCTTTTCTGAAGAATGGCAACAGAATCGCAAATTTTCCACTTTCAGATAATAATCGATGTATTGCAGAAAGTAACTCAGTTAAATTTAAATGCAGCGAATGTTTAGCAATTTTTTCAGTATGCATTTTAGATTCGACTTCATTTTTAAAAAACGGCGGATTGGTGATTATAAAATCAAAAGTATTTGGAAAATTAAAGGATTTTATATCACCTAAATGTAAGTGTAGCCGGTCTTTCCAAACGGAATTATCAAAATTTTCATTTGCCTGCAAATAAGCATTTTTATCGATTTCTATTGCATGTATTTGTGCAGTTGATTTCTGAGCCAGCATCAAACTTAGTAAACCGGTGCCTGTTCCAATATCAAGAATAGAGGTTACGTTTTCAGTTGGTTGTAACCAGGCACCAAACAAACAGGAATCCGTGCAAACCTTCATGGCGCAATTTTCCTGTTCTATTTTAAATTGCTTGAATTGGAAATAGTTGTTTGACATTTGGTACGAAGGTAAAAAGTAAAAATCAAAAAGCCACAAGGAAATCCTTATGGCTTTTCTTATAACTCACAACTTATGACTCACGACTAATACCCAAACGCATAATATTTCAATCCATTCTGATCAGGATATTTTCCCTGAATTAAAATGCCGTTTCCTTTGCTTTCATTTACGAGTGCTTCCAGATCTTCTTTTTTAGAAACTGCTTTATTATTGATTCCTATAATAACAAAACCTTCCTGCATATTGGTGTTTTGTCTGATAATGCCTTCTTTTATTTTGGTAACTTTCAAACCACCAGCGGTTCCCAATTTTTTGGCTTCCAGGCTGCTTAATTCTTCCACACTGATACCGAGATTATCAAATACATTTCCGGATTTAGGTGCATCATCCTTCGTTAGCAAATCAGTTTTATTATCCTTAGATTTTAAAACAACCTCTTTCGTAATGGTATTTCCATCTCTGATAATTTCCAGTTTTACCTTGTCTCCGGGACGATAACGAGCTACATGTTCCTGCAAATCTGCAGAATTTTTGATTTCAGCATCACCTACTTTCATAATTACATCACCACGTTTTACACCACCAGCTTCAGCAGCACTTTCTTTATTCACTTCTGCAATATAGGCACCTTGTATTTTTGATAGTTTTAAGTCTTTAGCAAGTTCATCATCAATCTCTCGAATATTAACACCTAAAAATCCTCGTTGCACTACACCAAAATCAATCATGTCGCGAACAATCTTGTTTACTAAGTTTGCCGGAATAGCAAACGAATAACCGGCATAGGAGCCAGTTGGTGTTGCAATTGCGGAATTAATACCGATTAAATTTCCATTTAAATCTACCAACGCACCACCACTATTTCCAGGGTTTACGGCAGCATCCGTTTGAATAAATGATTCAATGGCTAAGTTGCCTGCTTTTTCTCTTAAAATATTAATGTTTCTCGTTTTTGCTGAAACAATTCCAGCTGTTACTGTTGAAGCTAAGTTAAACGGATTACCAACAGCGAGCACCCATTGACCAACCTGAACATTATCTGAATTTCCAAAAGTCAGAAATTGTAAATCTTTCGCGTCTATCTTAATAACCGATAAATCCGTACTCGGATCCGTTCCTATTAATTTGGCTTTAAATTCTCTATTATCAAACAAATTGACTTTAATTTCATCTGCACCTTCAACCACGTGATTGTTGGTTACAATATAACCATCATTACTGATGATTACACCAGAGCCGGAACCTTGTTGTTCCTGTTGTGGCATTTCAAAAGGAGAGCCTCCGAACGGGTCGCCGAAAAACTGAAAAAATGGATTCATGTTCCTCATGTTTCTATCCACTTTTTTAGCTTTAATGATAGTATTAATATGTACGACAGCTGGAGTACTCACTTTGGCTGCTTCAACAAATGCGTCAGAAGGTAAGCTGTTGTTGTAGCTGGCCAGCTTAAAAGGTGATTGATCACTTTGTTTAAGAACCGTAGTATGGTTTTTATTAAAATAATGAGTGACTGCAAGTGCCGTAAATGCACTAATAATTCCGATAATGAAGTAACCTGTAATCTTTTTCATGTGATTCATTTTTTATGTTATGTGCAAATTTCACACCTTACAACAAATCAAAGTATCAAAATATCTTAAATGAAGGTTAAAAAAAGTTAACTAAGGATTCTTAAATATTGTAGTCTGAATATGCTAATTTTGATTTATGCAATTCGATTTCTTTAAATATCAGGGTACAGGCAATGATTTTGTGTTGATTAACAATCACAAACTATCTTTTCCAAAAGACAATCATTCACTAATTAAGCACTTATGCGACAGACGATTTGGAATCGGTGCTGACGGTTTAATGCTACTGGAAGCAGCGGAAGGAATGGATTTCAAAATGGTGTATTATAACGCAGATGGAAATGAAAGTACGATGTGTGGAAATGGTGGCAGATGCATCAGTGCTTTTGCAAAATATTTAGGTATTGCAGAGAATAAAGGGAAGTTCATTGCGGTAGATGGTGAACATGATTTTATTATTGAAGATGATATTGTAAAACTTAAAATGATAGATGTAAACGCTAGTGGAATTCTTCAGAATTCTAATGATTATGTGTTATTTACCGGATCACCACATTATGTAAGTTTCCGAACAGAAATTGAACAATTGAATATCATAGATGAAGCGCATAAAATCAGGTATAACGACATCTATTCTAAAGAAGGAATAAACGTAAATTTCACCGAAGTAAATGCAGGAAAAATCTTGATGCGAACCTACGAGCGTGGTGTGGAAGATGAAACATTATCTTGTGGCACAGGTACGGTGGCTGTGGCATTATCATTTGCAGAAAAAAACAATCTGGAAAAAGGTACGGTAGAGATACAAACACCCGGAGGAAAATTAGCAGTATCTTTTTCTAAACATGGAAGTATCTTTACTGACGTGTGGCTGGAAGGTCCTGCAAAGCTTGTATTTACAGGAACTATCGAAGTCTAAATTTAAAGTTCAGCTTTCTTTGGAAAGATAACCAATAGTAACAATGATTAAAATCTACAAAAGAACAGGAGAGGAACTTAGTGTAATTCAACAGCCAGAAGCAGGTTGCTGGATAAACATAGCACCGCCATTTAATATGGAACAACTGGAGCAGTTGTCGAAAAATCTGGATGTTCCATATTCATATATAGTAGATTGTATTGACCAGTACGAACGCTCCAGATACGAAAAACAAGATAACTCCAAATTAATTGTCATCAATACACCGATATTGAACGAAGGATTTGACATGGAAGACGAAGCAACTTATATTACTATTCCTGTCGGCATTATTCTGATACCGGAAATGATATTGACAGTTTGTTCAGTGAATAATCCGATGATAGAATGGTTTGAAAAAAATGTATTAAAAAATGTGCAACTAAACGATCGCAGTCTGTTTGTGATTAAAATATTTGAACGCAATGTCTTTTATTTCCTGCATTATTTGAGAGAAATCAACAAGCGTATTTCTCAAATTGAAAAAGAATTAAATTATTCCAGCAGGAATCAGGAATTAAATAAATTACTGCATTTACAGAAAGCGTTGATTTATTTTGTAAACGACCTTAGAGCAAATGAAATGGTGTTGTTGAAAATTCAACGAACCGACTTTTTGGAACTACAGGAAAACAACGATGCAAAAGAATTATTTCAGGATATTATCATCGATAATTCACAAGCGCTGGAAATGGCAAATGTATATTCAAACATCTTAGGTAATATGATGGGTGCCTTTGCCTCTATTATCTCAAATAATTTAGGACATGTGGTGAATCGACTTACCGCAGTAACCATTGCACTGATGGTGCCAACATTAATTGCAGGTGTTTACGGAATGAATATTGATTTACCGGCACAGCATCATCCGCATGCCTTTACAATTGTAGTACTAATCAGTATCTTTGTTACGCTTACTTTTGTTATCTATTTCAGAAAAAAAAGATGGTTATAATATGAACAACGATTTGGCAACCATACGCATCATCCTGATTTTCTTTGCAGGAATTGTAGTCTTATTTTTACTCTATCTGCTTCAGGATTTACTAGTTCCGTTAATGCTGGCTATGTTTATTGCTTTGCTGTTACAGCCAACCTTGGTTTGGTTTGAAAAGAAAAAGTTTCCGTTATGGCTAAGCGTCAGCACTATTTGGGTTTTATTATTTTCTTTATTCTTTGTCATTGGAGCCGTGATTTATCAGACAGGCTCAGAAATTTTTGGAGAAAGAGAATATATAATTGCTCAAGTGCAGTTAAAAACTGCAGGTTTGCTGCAAATGTACAATCGTTTCACAGGAAAAGAATTAGATATAGAGGCGACTGTTGCAGCCATTACATCCAGTATTTCGTCAGAGTTTATTATGAATAATTCTACTTCTATTTTTGGGAAATTGGGAACTCTTTTTGAAGAATTTTTATTGACGGCAATTTATTTGGTTTTAATACTTTCCGGAATAATGAAATACGAAAACTACCTGCATTATTTAGGCGGTGAACGTAAAAGTTTAAAATACATCAAAGCATTTGAAGAGGTCAAAAACTCTATTGTTTCTTATATGAAAGTGAAATTTGTAATCAGCATTTTGTATGGAATCGGTGTTACAATCATTTGCTGGATGTTTGGGTTGCAATTTGCATTTTTTTGGGGTTTTATTGGATTTGTATTGAATTTTCTGCCGGTTTTTGGTGCCATAATAGGATTGGTACCGGTTTTTGTTATGGGCTTAATACAGTTTGATAGTGTTTATACAGCCATTGCGCTGAATCTTACAGCCTATGCGTTTCATTTTTTACTTGCTTCTGTCATTGAACCTATATTTATGGGTAGCAGAACATCGTTAAATACCATTGTAGTCATCACCGGTTTATTATTCTGGGGCTATCTTTGGGGAATTTATGGCATGTTTTTATCAGTACCAATGATGGTATTAACCAAAGTTATTTTGAGCCAAATTCATGGTACAGAAGTAATTGTTCGCTTGTTAGGTAACCAAAACAAGTAGCTGAATCCTGAAAAAAAATAGAAATATTTTTAATTTATTTTATTAGTTGGATTGCTATGGCATTAAATATATTCCATTGATTTGCAATTAAATACATTATAAATTGGCAATGCAGCAAGAATTCTTCTTTTTCAATAGTTTAATAATTTTTTCTTAAACCATATGGAATTCAATAAAACCCTGAATATTTAACAAGTATTAAATCTAACGTTTAAAAATTGTAAACAAAATATTTACAAGACATACACTAATATTGATGATATCATTAATTGTAAAAATAAAGAGTAATTATATTTTGGTATAATGATAGATTTTGTATATTTATTATGTGAAATTTGATGGAATTCAGAATTTCAGGTTTTATTACTAAACACTATTACACTATTTAAGATTTTACTGCAATAGTCTTGCATAAACAATCCAACATCTAATATCTTTTCTATGAGATTTATTACATTACTTTCATTAGTAACATTTGTTATTTTTTCAGCATTGCAACAAAGTTACGCTCAAAAAACGAACCACTATAAAATTGTTTTTGAACAGAGCTTATCACAGGAAACAAAAGTATTCTTGCATAAATTGTCAAATTCAGCAGAAGTAATTTATGACACTGTTGAATATTCAGCAATTGTATCTACAGCAGCAATCGTGGATAAAAATATATTAAAAGG
>DAOORG010000014.1:15021-19126 GCA_035389165.1 Chitinophagales bacterium | reverse complement strand
TAGATTCATTTACCAACGAACCGAAAAGTCATGGTTTTATATCTTTTAAAATTACACCTTACGATAGTATTCCAAACGGAACCTTGGTAAAAAACAACGCAGATATTTATTTTGATTTTAACTTGCCAATAAAAACCAATACCACACAGGTAAGCATAGACGATAGATTGCCAACTGGTGCAACGTTAAATCTGGTGACATCCGTAAAACAAAACAACACTATCTACGAAGCAATATATGTATATCCGAATCCGTTTACACAAACTGCAACCTTTGAGTTTGTTTACAATACAAAGGCCAATCAACTGCTAATTTATGATATGAAAGGCAATGTGGTGGCACAGGAAAATATTGCCGGAAAAACAACGTTTCAGTTGCAACGCGCCAACTTATCCAATGGCATGTATTTCTATGCTGTTTTAAATAATTCAGAAGAAATAATCGGCAGAGGTAAATTGGTGTTGCAATAGTCTGTTGAATACCGTAATTTGAGTCTATGTTTAACATCAGAGTGCTGATACTGTTTTTCTGTTTTGCAATTCTAAATGCAACATCCGGATATAGTAATGACATCATCAGATGTTCTGCTGCAGAAGTTTTTAAAAGAAATGCAGCTAAAAATCCTGTTTTACTGCTTCGTAAACAACAACAAGAACTAGCATTTCAACAATGGTTGCTCAATAAGCAAGCCTTAAAAGAAAATGGCATACAGGCGCTGATTACTATTCCGGTGGTAATCCATATCGTTTATAAAAATGAAACTGAAAATATTTCAGATCAGCAAATTCAAACACAACTGGACATTCTCAATAAGGATTTCAGAAATCTGAATGCAGATAAATTACCTTCGCAGCATCCGTTTTTCCCATTAACCGGTAATGCAGAATTTGAATTTTGCCTGGCCAATTTAGACCCAAATGGAAATGCAACAACCGGCATCACCAGAACAAACACCAGTATAGAAGAATTTACGGATGATGATTTGGTGAAATTTGATTCTTTAGGTGGTACCAATGGCTGGAATGCAGAAAAATACCTGAATATTTGGGTGTGCGATTTGGGTAATCAGTTGTTGGGTTATGCTACATTTCCAACAGATTTGTCAGACAATCCACAGGCAGACGGCGTTGTAATTAATTTTACGGCTTTCGGAACGCTTGGCACGGCAAAATCACCGTTTGACAGAGGCAGAACCGCCACGCATGAAATTGGTCATTGGCTGAATCTGGAACATATTTGGGGCGACGATACAGATTGCAGCGGCACGGATGGTGTAGATGACACGCCAGACCAGCGCGTTGAAACTATCAATTGTCCGTCTGGTGTGCTCATAGATATCTGCACTGCCACTGCACCTGGAATTATGTACCAGAATTTTATGGACTACACGGATGATGCCTGTATGGTGATGTTTTCCAACGGACAAGCAGAAAGAATGCGTTTTTTCTTTGAAGAGTTGAGGTCGGAAATGCTTACCAATAACATATGTTCCGGTACCACAAACATAGGAATTCAAAATGCTTCAAGACTGAAGATTTATCCAAATCCTGTACAGAATTATCTGATGATTGAAGGATTACCCAAAACAAGAAGTCGTTTTTATACGATTGATATTTTTAATGCTATTGGTCAAAAGGTATACAACAATTCCATCAATACGGAAGATCAGCTCATCGAAATGTCTGATTTTAAATCCGGTACTTATATGATGATGATTTACAACGAAGAATTTTCTGCAACACAGAAATTGACGGTTGTTAAATAATTTTTCTCACGACTTTTCACTTACGACTCACGACTAATTTACCATTTGTCTTTTTCATCTGTGAATTTTTCCAGCAATATTTTTTTTGCACGATGTAGTTGTACTTTAATCGTACCCACTGGAATATTTAATTCTTCAGAAATTTCTTCGTAGCTGTATTCTTTAAAATAACGCAAGGCAATTACTCTTGAAAATATCTCATCCATAGAATTTACAACATGCTGCATTTTGTCAATCCGTTGTGATTTAATCAGATCTAATTCCGGATTGGTAGATGTGCTGAAATTCAGATTATCCAGGATTTCTTTTCCCTGATTTTCCAAAGAAACTTTCTCAATTCTTTTTTTTCTCAAAAAGTCAATACAAGTGTTAGAAGTGATTTTATACAACCAGGTTGAAAAAGCAAAATCCGTAGAATATTGGTCGAGATGGTCGAATGCTTTTGCAAAAGATTCTATCATCAGATCTTCCGCATCTTGCGGCGATTTTACTATTTTTAAGATTAAATGATACACCGAATTCCTATACTTTTCCATCAATGCCGTATAAGCTTTCTGGTCGCCGTTTTTTGCAGCAGCCAGTAAAGCATTGTCAATGGTATTGTGCGGTTTTACTTCCAACTTTTAGTAGGTTTTAATCGGCTAATTAAGCCAAGAGTGACCGTAAAAATACAATATATAAAATCATTTAAAAACGAGAAGTACCAACGTTTGTTTACTTGTAAACGATAATTCAGGTTGAAATTCAGGAGCGTTGTTGCTATAGCATACAATATAAAAATGCCTGCCAATAATTGAATATCATAATTGCTCAACATGAGTAAGAATACAAAACTAAAGTACAATAGTAATTTTGAAAATAAATAAAAGCCTAACAACAACCGATGCGATAATTTATATAAACTTCCACTTTCGTAATGACGTAATTTTTGATTACTAAAATCTTTCCATGATTTTTTAGGTTCACTGATGGTATAACTATCTCTTGATAAACAAACCGTAGTGTTCTCTTTAGTTGCCAGTGTTTGTATGGTCAAATCATCATCGCCGGAAGCAATGGATAATTCATCGGCTGTCCATTTTTTTGATTTCAATAATGCTGTATCATACAGCACATTTCTGCCTACACACATGTACGGATTTCCCAACAAAGCAAAGCCAATATATTGCATCGCAGTTTGTGCTGTTTCGTATTCAATTAAACCATTTAAAATGGTAGTTTCTGTTTTATAAGGCGAAATACCCAATACAATTTTATGTTTGTCGTTTGCGCAACTTGCCATTTCTAAAATCCAGTTTTTTGATAGTGGTTGGCAGTCTGCATCGGTTAATAAAATCAATTCATTCCTGGCTGCTTCCACGCCTTTTTGCAAAGCATATTTTTTTCCAAGTCCAATTTTTTCTTCTTTGGAAATAGTTATAAGATATAAGTTATTTGTTATTAGTTGTTGTGTTTTTATAATTTCATTAGTGTTATCTGTTGAATTATCATCTATAACTATTACTTCAAAATTTGGATAGTTCTGTTCTAAAATAAACGAAAGGTTTTTTTGCAAATTTGCTGCTTCGTTTTTTGCGCAAATAATTACACTTACAGATTTGTGATGAATAGATTGGTGATTTTGAGTTGCTTTATGCTTTATAATTGCAAAAATTAATACTAATTGATATACAATTTGATAAATAAAGCAAACAATAAATAATAACAGCAGGAAATTCACTCAATAAAAATAAAGGTTTTTGTCGTATTTTTGACTTTTTAAATTTTTGATAAAATAATCCACATAGACTTATAGAAAAGAATAAAATTCTTTTCTATGTTTTTCTGTTTCTAAAGTAAAAGAAATTCTCTTAGTACTTTTTTGAAAAAAACTATGTGTCTATGTGTTTAAATAATGAAATACGAAATACAACATACAGATCAGCATTCTTCTGCACGCGCAGGAAAAATTACAACCGAACACGGTGATATTGAAACACCTATTTTTATGCCGGTTGGCACGCAAGGCACCGTAAAGGCAGTGCATTTTTCCGAACTGGAAACAGAAATACATGCACAGATAATTCTGGGAAATACGTATCACTTGTATCTTCGGCCAGGTTTGGATATTCTACAAAAAGCAGGTGGTTTGCATGCTTTCAATACCTGGCAGAAACCAATCTTAACCGATAGCGGTGGCTATCAGGTGTATTCATTGTCGCACCGCAGAAAATTAAATGAACAAGGCGTCACGTTCCAGTCGCACATTGATGGCAGCAGACATTTGTTTACACCGGAAAATGTAATGGACACGCAACGCATCATCGGTGCTGATTTTATAATGGCATTTGATGAATGTAC
>DAOORG010000014.1:4694-14921 GCA_035389165.1 Chitinophagales bacterium | reverse complement strand
TGCAGTATTTTGCCAAAAGATAAACCGCGTTATTTAATGGGTGTTGGCACGCCGGCCAATATTTTAGAAGCCATTGCACTCGGTATTGATATGTTTGATTGTGTGATGCCAACCAGAAATGCACGACATGGTTTATTGTTTACTTCGGAAGGTATGATTAACATCAAAAACAGCAAATGGAAAGAAGATTTTTCGCCAATTGATGTGAATGTGCCTTGTGCTACCAGCAAAAAACATAGTAAAGCATATTTGCGCCATTTGTTTGTAGTGGAAGAATACCTGGCTGCGCAAATAGCGAGTTTGCAAAATTTGTCGTTTTATTTGTGGCTGGTAACGGAAGCACGAACTAAAATTAAAGAAGGTACTTTTACAACGTGGAAAAATGAAATGGTGGTGAAGCTGATGCAACGTTTATAAAAAAATGGAACACAGATAACACGTATTAAACGGATTTTTGCAGGTATTTTTATCTGTGTTTATCAGTAAAATCTGTTCAATCCGTGTTCTAAAAAAAATGAAAAATTGAAAACACTCGACTGGTATATCATTAAAAAGTTTCTCATTACTTTTTTCTTTGCAATTTTCCTGCTGAGTGCCATTGCTATAGTAATTGATATCACCGAAAAGATTGATGATTTTATCGGAAATCATGCACCATTACGTGCGGTTGTTGTAGATTATTACCTGAATTTCATTCCCTGGATTGGCCTGATGTTAGCGCCGATTTTTGTGTTTATTTCAGTGGTTTATTTTACGTCGCGCTTAACATCCAATACTGAAATTATTTGCATGCTCAATGGTGGTGTCAGCTTTTACAGGTTGTTGTTTCCATATATGTTTACTGCGGTCTTGCTCACATTTTTGTTCGGATTTTATAATCACCAGTTGTTGCCAAAATCCAATAAGGTGAAAATTAAATTTGAAGAAACTTACGCTTCCAAAAAAGATCAGCGTAGTTCAGATATCAATTATCATTTTCAGATTGGCAAGGATACCTTTATCTATACCCAATCGTACGATATAAATGGAAACACCGGTTTTAAGTTTACGCTGGAAGAGATTAAAAATAAAGTACAAGGCTATAAATTCTCTGCAGAAAATATGCAGTGGGATACTTCTAAGAAGAAATGGAAATTAGTCAACTGGACATTCCGTAAAAATCTGGGCAAATACGATTCAGTGGCAAAAGGGTTGGATACTTTTATGGTGTTGCCGATAACGCCAAAAGAATACGTGAAACAGAATTACGATATAGAAACAATGACCACTCCGGAATTAAAGCAATTTATTACCGATCAGATACATAAAGGAAATGAAAACGTAAAAATTTATGAAGTAGAAAGACACCGCAGAACCGCTATTCCGTTTTCTACCATTATTTTAACGCTGATTGCTGTTGCCATGACCACCAAAAAAGTGCGCAACGGCATGGGTTTATATATTGTTGCCGGCATGTTGCTCAGTGGTGCTTATATTATTATACAGCAATTCTCTACGGTTTTTGCCACCAAAGGCAACCTCGATCCGTTGATTGCCGTTTGGATTCCTAATCTCATTTTTGGAGTAATTGCATTTCTGTTGATTTTACGTGCACCGAAATAAGGTCGAAAATTCTATTGCAAATGCAGAATGAAATCTAATTTTATTTGCTTCAAAACACTTTGGTGGTTGATTTAATAAAGAATAGAATTGTACAATTATTTATTATATGCTATTATTAATGGTATTGATTAAAAGTAATTCCTCTAAATATGCTTTTTATAACAGCATATCTCCAATTTTAATAACCAATCTTAGGTAATCTTTGCGAACCTACCTCCAATATGCGGAATTGTCGAATTATCCATGTATTTTTGCTATTTAGACAGAATTTAAATAGCCATTGAGCAGCCCTAAAAATATAACTGAATTGCACATCGGAGAAAATGCCATTATCGGCGAGTTCTCTAATTGCCATGTTGCCTGCAAGTTAATGGCAATGGGCTTGTTGCCGGGCTCGACTATTTCGCTTATGAGAACGTCTCCATTCGGCGGAGCTTATTACATAAAAACAAAAAATCATTATGTGGCATTGCGTAGCAATGAAGCACAAAGTGTCCTGTTAACCGCCGTGGTGTAATGTCAGAATCAATAAAAAAAATAGCATTACTGGGAAATCCTAACGCAGGAAAGTCTTCGCTGTTTAATCAACTCACAGGCTTGCGTCAAAAAGTAGGTAATTTTCCTGGCGTCACCGTTGAACGTAAAAGTGGTTTCATAAAATTAGCTGATAAAAGTGAAGTTGAAATTATCGACTTGCCGGGTACCTACAGTTTATATCCAACTTCCTTAGATGAACGAATTGCCGTTAACGCATTAATCGATACCAATAACAAAGATTTTCCGGATGCCATTATTTATATTATTGATGTCACTCATTTAGAAAGACATTTGTTATTACTCACTCAAATTGCTGATGTAGGATTTCCTTTGCTGGTGGCTTTGAGTATGAACGATATTGCTGCACAACAAAACATTAACTGTGACGAACTCAAACTGAAAGAGGCATTCGGCATTGACTTTATTAAAATAAATGGCAGAACCGGTGATGGTGTTGAATTGCTTAAGTCAAAAATGCAAGCACTGTTGTCTGGAAAAAATACAGTCAAACCAAAAGCATTTTATCATCTCACCGAAAATGAAAAAGAAATTGCCGCTGCAGTGAGTAAATCATTTACTGTTAAAAATGAATATCATGCTTTGTTGTTAGCGCATCACGCTAATAGAATTAAATTTTTGAAAGAAGATAAAAAATTAGAATTGCAGCAACTCGTGTTACAGCATAAACTGGATCCGGTCAATAATCAGCTGGACGAAATCATGAAACGCTACAATAGTTTTTTACCAATTGTAAACAGTGCATTAAGTAAATCATTCAGCAACGCAAAGACACTGACCGATAAGATTGACTTTTTTGTAACGCATAAATTTTTTGGACCGCTTATTTTCTTCACCTTAATGTTGTTTATTTTTCAGGCAATATTTGCGTGGTCTGTACTGCCAATGGATTGGATAGACAGGCAGTTTGCCGGATTGGCTACTTATTTACAATCTGTTCTTGACGATTCATTGTTGTCCAGATTATTAACGGAAGGGTTGATTCCCGGCATTAGCGGTGTGCTGGTGTTTGTTCCGCAAATCACTGTTTTATTTTTGCTAATTACGTTGCTGGAAGAAATCGGATACATGGCTCGTGCCGTTTTTATGTTTGATAACATCATGCAAAAATTCGGATTGAATGGCAGAAGTATTGTTTCGCTTATTTCCGGTGGTGCCTGCGCAATTCCGGCTATCATGAGTACGCGCACCATCAGCAATTGGAAAGAACGTTTGATTACTATAATGGTAACGCCGTTAATCAGTTGCTCTGCAAGAATTCCGGTGTTTGCCGTGTTAATCGGATTTGTAATTCCAAGCTATAAAATCGGATATTTTAATTCGCAGGGACTGGTATTTATGGTTTTGTATTTAATTGGAATTACTGCAGCATTAGTAGCTGCCTATATTTTTAAGAAGATTTTAAAGTCTGAAGAGTTTTCCTTTTTAATGTTAGAGTTGCCGGAATATAGAAAACCACACTGGAAAAATGTGTTTTATACCTTGTACGAAAAAGTAAGAGCGTTTGTATTTGGTGCCGGAAAAATAATATTACTGGTTTCTATAATTTTATGGTTTCTGGCAAGCTTTGGACCAAAACAAGCCATGGAACAAGCCGTAAATGTGGCAACTATAGAATCTGCTTTATTGCAGTCTGATAAAGCAACCACCGATTTACATATTGCCTCTAAAAAATTAGAAGCATCTTATGCAGGTTATGCCGGTCGTTTTATTGAACCGGTTATAAAACCACTTGGATTCGATTGGAAAATTGGTATTGCATTGATTACTTCATTTGCTGCTCGCGAAGTTTTCGTAGGCACTATTTCTACCTTATATTCCATTGGTAAGGAAGCGGACAATATGACAATCAAGCAAAAATTACAACAGGAAAAAAATGCAGAAGGTAAACCTGTTTTTACAATGGCGGTTGCACTGTCTTTAGTACTATTTTATTTGTTTGCAATGCAGTGTGTAAGTACGTTAGCAACCGTTTATCGGGAAACCAAAAGCTGGAAGTGGCCTGTTATTCAATTTGCTTACATGACCGGCACGGCATATATTGTTTCTTTTATAGTGTATCAGGTATTTAAGTGATTTCGATTTTAACACAATTTCACCAAAACATTTGTAAGTATAAAGTTGTTACATCGTCTTATAAGAAAAGACATTATGAAATTTATCATCACTATTTTTAGTCTATTTTCTTTTATCGGTTGTAATCAGGCAAAAAACCAGACAACTGAAAAAGATACATCCAAAAAAGTAAAAAGATCAAATATGAATACTCATTTAGAAGTTGCCACATTTGGTGGCGGTTGTTACTGGTGCATTGAAGCAGTATTTCAACGATTGGAAGGTGTTGAAAAAGTAGAGTCCGGTTTTTCAGGCGGTCAGGTAAAAAATCCTACTTACAAAGAAGTTTGTACAGGAACCACCGGCCATGCTGAAGTTATTCAAATTACATTCGATACTACCAAAACATCGTTCGAGGAAATACTGAAAGTGTTTTTTACCATGCACGATCCGACTACATTAAATCGTCAGGGAAATGATATCGGAACGCAATATCGTTCAGCTGTTTTTTATCATAATGACGAGCAAAAAAAAGCTGCAGAAGAAATAATTGCAGCATTAAATACATCGAAAGCTTATCCAAATCCTATAGTAACAGAAGTAAGTAAATTGGATGTGTTTTATAAAGCAGAGGACTATCATCAAAACTATTACAACGAAAACAGTGATGAAGGTTATTGCAGATTTGTTATCCAACCCAAGATTGAAAAATTCGAAAAGGTTTTTAAAGACAGGTTAAAGAAATAGATTTAAAAGAATTTTGATTTTAAAATCTAATCTTCTTCTTTAATACCTAAGTTTCTTTTTGGATAGTTAAATAATGCAGAGGTGATTATCGGAACAACAAATACCAATACAGTTATTAATGAAATTACCATGTCAAAATGTTCCGATTCTATAAAATGGAATATTGGAATTTCTTTGTAAAAGTGCGCAGGAAATGAAAGTAAAAGTTTTGTGCCTAAAATTCCAATCACAATAAAAGCTGCTTTTTCCAAAAATGGATATTTTTCCATTAGTTTTACAAAACTTTGTGCTACAAATCGCATTGCCAAAATGCCGATAAAAACACCAATCCAAATCAGATAAATATTATCGGTAAATGCCACTGCTGCAAAAACATTATCAATAGAGAATGCTAAATCCATTATCTCTACAAGTATTACAGTTGACCAGAATTTTCCAAATAAACCAATGGTGTATTTATAAATTTTATTTTCTTCTTTATTAAGTGTGTCGTCTTCTTTTTTAGGAGTTGATTTTGTATAAAAATAGTTGATAAATAAATAAATAAGGTATAGTCCACCAATAGCCTTCAGCCACCATATTTTTACCAGCCAGGCTGCTAACACAAGACAAATACCGCGAAAAACGTATGCACCAATAATTCCGTATTTTAATGCCTTTTCGCGTTGCTCTTTCGGTAAATCCATAACCATTGTGGCCAACACGGCGGCATTGTCTACGGATAATAAACTCTCAATTATTATAAGATTTAAAATAATAAGAATAGCCTGCTGTAAAGTAATGTCTTGTAGTATCGCTTCCATCTTCCAATTTAACTAGTAAACAACAATATCAATAAAAAAATTCTTAACAAACGTTAACATATTGGATAATTATTGTAAATTTAGTGTGAAAACTGTCCTATTATGAAAAAATATTTATTTATTTTGTTTTTAATCAGCATGATAAATCATGCAAAATCTCAAACAAAATACTTCCCAACACCGGGAGCTATTGAGATTAGAGGCGATAAAATTAATGGAACGCTGGATGATTTGACTGACTTCTCCACCAGAACTCAGGTTCCATTTACAATGCCGGATGGCACAAAGCTAATGACAGATATCTATCTGCCTATCTTGCAGGATAGTTTTGTGTATAATGATACGATAACATTCAATTTGTTACCGGCTCCGTTTCCGCCAATTAGAATTCCAATTTATGCGGTGTTGTTGCAAAAAGGTTCTCAATACCTTATATATGATACGATAAATGGTGTGCCTAATCCAAATCCATATCAATTACCGGTAATTTTGGAAAGAACTCCATATAATAAAAGAGGTGCAATAGAAGGCGCTGCAATGGCATTACTTGGGTACGCAGGTGCTGTTCAGGATATGCGCGGCCGATACACTTCTCATGGTGCTTATTTGCCATTATATTCGGATAGCTGGAAAAAATGGCCTTACCATAATTATAAACATGTATTAGATATTACAGAACCAAGCGATCCCAGAAATGGAAATAATCATGAAGATGGTTACAATACACTGGAGTTTGTGAAAAACCAATTAGTGAGAAAATACGATTTAAACAGAGATGGTTTTTTTGAAACAACAGATTTAGTCTACAACGGCTCAATAGGTACTTTTGGTGCTTCTGCTTTAGGTTATAATCAATTGCAGGCAGCAGCAGCTCATAAAGTGGATCCTACTCAACCTGGCTTAAGATCAATGTTCCCGATTGTTGGACCGCTCGAGTTTTATAAAAGCACAGGTTATCAGAATGGTTGTTTGAGAGATGGATTGGTTACCGGTTGGTTGAGAGGACAAATTAAAGATACTCGCGATGAAGACATGGCAATTGATACAGGATTAGATGATGCCATCCATTCATCTAAAGATTATAATACACCAGATAAATTTGATGCCGCCAATAAAGCAATCGACCATTTTGTAACAGTTCGTTACGAAAATAGTCCGGCAGGTTATTACCCGAATTCAATTGGCAGAAGTGATATGGACGCCAGTAAAGCACCAGTGGATATCAATGGGGAAGGCCAAAAAGATGGTGCATACTCAAGATATAAGAATATAGAAGTACCTACTTTTCATGTAGCCGGCTGGTGGGATATTTTTGTAGATGGTTCTATGGAATCTCATAAATTTATTCAGGATAATATTACTGCAAAAAAGAATCTTCAAAAGATAATCATTGGCCCATGGGCGCATCAAACTATCGCATCCACAAGAACCGGTGATAAGGTATATCCTAAAAATGTTACGGATATCACAAAAATTGATATCTCTAACATTGGCGCAGATGGAAATATTAATATTGCAGATATTGCAAAATCTGAATTAATCAGCTGGTTTAGATATAACCTTAATTACAATGGATATAATAAAGTAGGTGAGCCGAAAGTTTTAATTCCTAAATCAACGTTGTGGCAAAAACCGCTTCCGTTATGGCCACAAATAGAAGTGCGTTTCCCGGCAGATGATTACAAAATTAAGTTTGAGGATTTATTGAATTTTATTTTAGGTGAAGAAAGTTTAAAACAGGTTCCAATTGAAATAAGACTGGAAGGTTCATTAGTGATTCCGTTTAAATTGGATTTGCCAGACCTGGGACCAATTTTGGAAGGGTTTGGAACTTCAGGAAGATTTACCGGAATTCCTAAATATGATTACACAACAATTCCAAGTATCCGTTATTATGTCACCGGTGCATCCAGCGATGATGGTACGGTTTCTTACGCTGGGAATTACTGGATGGGAACTGAAGTTTTTCCGCCGAATGATATTCAATGGAAATCAATGTATTTACACCAAAACGGGAAATTGAATTTTGTAAAACCAACGGTTGACGAAGGTTACAGAACTTATGTGCACAATCCGGATGATCCGATTATAACAGTTGGTGGCGGAAATATGATTGAGAATACACCACAAGGTGATCGTTCCAGTCAGGGACAAATGAATTATTCAGATCCGTTACTGGCACCTTACACCATGGACAGAGAAGGTGTGTTGAAATTTGAAACAGATGTTTTGCCAGATTCATTGAGTATTGTTGGTTTTCCAAAATATAAAATCTATGCAAAATCAAATCCCGGAAATACACCTTCAGGACCAACAGATTGCGATTTCTTTGTCCGAATATTAGATGTTTATCCGGATGGAAAAGAATTTTTTGTGGTGGAAGGTGCTGTAAATGCGCGTGCCAGAGAATATGCCAAATCTATTGCAGTTGGTGCAGAAAACGACAACGCACCGTTTAGTAATATCGATATTGGTAAACTATATGAATATTATTTTCAAGGGTATCCAATTGCATACACATTTGCACAAGGACATAAAATTAAAGTACTAATCTCTAGTAGCAACTATCCGCGTTTTCAGGCAAGTGCAAATGTACCGATTATGCCAAATGAATTTTTCAGAAGAAAACCGGCTGATGGCAGAACATATATGTATAACGGCACCGAATATGCACCAAGAATTTCTGTACAACGGATTGCATTTTCCGATCAATATCCAACTCAGATAGAATTACCGGTGTTCGGCAGTACAGCTGTGATTACTTCTATTCGTAAACCAAATACAGTAAAACCAAACTGGGATGCTAATTTATTTCCAAATCCAAGTGATGGTGTATTTTCTGTTTTCATAACTAAAACCGGAAAATATCTGGCTACTGTTTACAACACTATTGGCGAGAAAATAATTTCAAGAGAAATTAATGAGCAAGAAGTTTTTGAATTAAAAGATATTGCGAAAGGACAATATTTACTGGAACTAATTGATATAAAAGATGCAGAACAAAAAGTAACGAAGTCATTTACCATAAACTAAGAATAATTACTAACCAAAAAACCAACCAAATGCAAGTACAAGGTAATTTCTTAAAATTATTTGCGGTATTTCTATGCTTATTTTTAAGTGTGAATACAAATGCACAGGAAGTTTCTATAAAAGGAAAAATCACAGACAAAGAAACTAAAGAAACCTTAATTGGTGCGAATGTTCAAATAAAAGGAACAAATTTTGGTGCCGTAACTGATATAAACGGACAGTTTGAAATAAAGGCAGATATTAAATTTCCGATTGTTTTAGAAGTTACGTATTTAGGATTTGCAACTCAGGAAATCAATGTGACAGACGCATCTCAAAAAATTGAGGCAGCCTTAACTGCTCAGGATATACGAGTAAGTAACGATGTTGTAATTTCTGCTTCTCGTTTGAGTGAACGCATCCAGAATTCACCGTCTTCAATTCAAAAATTAAATGCTAAACAAATTCAGTCGGTAGCATCCGGAAATTTTTATCAGAGTTTGGGAAATATGAAAGAAGTGGACATCACCACTACCAGTATGGGTTTTCAGGTGTTTAATACACGTGGATTTAATACAACGGCACCGGTGCGAATAGTTCAATTTATTGATGGCATGGACAACCAGGCGCCTGGATTGAATTTTCCTGTTGGAAATTTAGTTGGTGCCAATGATTTGGATCTGGAAAGTGTGGAGGTTATTTCCGGTGCTTCTTCCGCATTATACGGTGCGAATGCTTTTCAAGGTATTGTGAGTATGCAAACAAAAAATCCATTTGATTACAAAAATCTGCAAATAAAAATAAAAGGTGGAAACCGACAAATGGCTGATGCACAAATTCGTTATGCAAATGCATTCGGTAAAAAGAAATATGGAAGAGATGTTTTCGGTTTTAAAGTGAGTGGCGGCTACTTCAGAGCAAAAGATTGGGTAGCTGAAGACACCATTGCAAATACATATGGCGACATTGGTACTGATGTAAATGTAAGTACAGTAGTAAGAAAATTACAGTTTAGCGATGACACGGCAATAGCACGTCAGTTCAGAGCACTAAACGCTTATTTGGATTTTTTTCCCAATGCATTTCCCGGAATCATAAATGTTCAGGCGCCTGGTTATCAGGAAAAAGACCTGACAGATCAGCATACAGAAAGCATCAAAGCAAATGTTGCTTTATACGCACGTCCAATTAAAGATATGCAAATTGAATACCAATATAAATTTGGACGTGGTAGTGCCGTTTATCAGGGTGCCAACCGTTACAACATCAAAAACATTTTATTTCAACAGCATAAAGTTCAATTTGACTATAAAGGGCTCACCGCAAAATATTATACGACACAGGAAAATGCCGGAAAGTCTTATGATATGGTTTTTAGTGCGATCAATTTATCTAAAATAGGAATCAGCAGATATGTATCTAATTTTGTGAAATCTTATTTTTCACAATTGTC
>DAOORG010000014.1:0-4594 GCA_035389165.1 Chitinophagales bacterium | reverse complement strand
GATGGTTCTCCAAATCTGGATGCTAAATTTATTAACCTGAATACATGGGAAGTTGGTGGCTATACACAGATCACTGTCGACTTATTTAAAAAACATTTGAAATTAATTGGTTCTGCACGAGTGGACAAAGCGGAAAATTTTAAACTTCAGTTTTCACCAAGAATTTCAGCTATTGGTATGTTTAAAGAGCATACATTTCGTTTTTCTTATCAGCAGGCATTCAGAACACCAACGCTGCAAAATCAATATATTTCTTTGGATTTAGGCGCTATACAGTTATTAGGAAATTTGAATGGAGCTGCAGGTTACGATTTCCAATCGGTAAAAGATTTCAGAAGCAATTATGATGTAACGCTGGAAGTAGATCCTTCACTCTTGAAAGAAGTGAGATTAAATCCTATTAAACCGGAACAGGTAAATTCGTGGGAAATTGGCTACAGAGGTGTGTTTGCCAGAAAATTATATGTTGACATCAATGCCTACTTTAATCGCTATTTTAATTTTATCGGCGATCTTCGTTTTTACATGCCAGATAACAAAGATATTGTTGTAGGAACTGAATCCGCAGAAGATGCCATGCTGACCGGTGCGTATAATTTAATTCAAATGCCAACCAATGCACAGCAAAAAGTAGATGCTTACGGCGCATCTGTAGGCTTAAATTATTATATCTGGAAATCGCTGGTAGGTATGTTTAATTATACCTATTCCGGTATTAATACAAAAAACCTGGTAGACCCGATAATTCCTGGATTTAATACACCGAATCACAAATTTAATTTAGGAATAAGTGCACAGCGCATCTGGAAAGGACTCGGATTTGGCGTGAACTTTAAATGGGTGAGTAAATACAATTGGGAAAGCACGTTCGGTGACGGTGTAGTGCCAAGCTATCATATGCTGGATATGCAGGTGTCTTACGAGTTTCCACGCTGGTTTACATTGCAGGTGGGTGGTTCTAATATTTATAATAACAGACATATTGAAGCTTATGGCTCTCCGAAAATTGGAGCACTCGTCTATGGTTCCATGGTTTTTGATCTGGAGCGAAAAGGAAATGACACGGAAAGATGGCTTAAAAAGAAGTAAAAGGAACAGTTTTTTATATAAATCGAAGAGAGTTATCCATTTGATAACTCTCTTTTTTTAATTTGCTTTCTATTTTATTTAAGTAAAATATCTATTTTTGCCAAGCATGAATAAGAAACTATCTATAATTGTTCCGGCTTATAACGAAGAAAACACCATTCAGCATATCTTGAATAAGATAAATGAAGTGCAGCTGATTCAGGATTTACAAAAAGAAATTATAGTTGTCAATGATTGTTCTGCTGACAATACAGAACAAAAGGTAACCGAGTTTCAGCAACAACATCCAGAACTTACTATCGTGTATAAAAAGCACGAAATAAATAAAGGAAAAGGTGCAGCATTGCGTACAGGTTTTCAAAGTGCCACCGGCGATTTTGTCATTGTCCAGGATGCAGATATGGAATACGATCCGAATGAATTTAATATCTTGGTGAAACCAATTTTAGACGGCTTTGCAGATGTGGTTTATGGTTCGCGATTTATGGGTGGCAAACCACATCGCATTTTGTTTTTCTGGCACACCATCGGAAATAAAATGCTGACGTTTGCGTCTAATTTATTTACCAATCTGAATCTGACGGATATGGAAACATGCTACAAAATGTTTCGCCGTGAAATTATTCAAAGCATCGATTTAAAAGAAAACCGTTTTGGGTTTGAGCCGGAAGTGACGGCCAAAATGGCTAAAATTCCAAAAATCAGAGTGTACGAAGTAGGTATTTCATATTATGGAAGAACGTATGAAGAAGGTAAGAAAATCGGTATGAAAGACGCTTTCCGTGCTTTATATTGCATTATCCGTTATAATCTGTTTTCTTAAATTTTTTGCAGCAACCCATCCAGTTGCCGCTCATGATGTAAGTAATGTTCGCGAACAAAATTCAGTGTTTGTGTAATGCTGAATAATCCGGAACGTGGATGTTTGAAAATAAACTTATCTTCTAATTCCACAGGCAAATCATTTAATATCTTTTTGAAAGCAGCAGAATTTTTATCAAAATATTTTTTTAGTTCTTCTATAGTAATAGTATCAGGAACTTTGCTAACCTGTTTGGGTGCTTTAAACTTTAAAGGTAATTTCAGAAATATAACCAGCATAATATTTCTGAACACACTGCCAATGTCACTTTTCTGATGAATCTTATTTTCAGCTAAATTATTATTGATTACCAAAATAGTACCGCTTTCCGCAAACGCACAATGGTACAAAGTTTGTCCGGCACTCCAGCCACCATCTGCAGGAATTTTATTCAATTGTTCATGTGTTAGACCTTCCACTTTTTTTAGAAATTTACTTTTTACAGCTTCTATGTCGTTGTATTTTTCTGTTAATGGTGCACTCATAAAAAAGTATTTTACACAAGATAATGATTTATCAAGAAATTACTTTTAACTATTAACGAATAACGTTTAACTTTATCACATGTTTCTCGATTTCTTTTTATTACTGAAAGAAGAAGGTTTGCCGGTCAGTATCGGTGAATATTTGAATTTATTGGAAGCATTGAATAAACGAGTAACAAGATTTAACGTAGAAGAATTTTATTTTTTATCTAAAACTATTTTAATCAAACACGAACAGTTTTTAGACAGATATGATTTGTTGTTTGGAAATTATTTTCACGGAGTAGAATTAACAGATTCAGAAAAAAAAGAAATTCCGAAAGAGTGGCTGCAAAAAGAAATCGACCGGCTTTTTTCAGAGGAAGAAAAAGCCATGATAGAGAAAATGGGCGGACTGGATAAGTTAATGGAACGACTCCAACAATTGCTGGAAGAACAAAAAGAAAAACATCAGGGCGGCAATAAGTGGATTGGAACAGGCGGCACGTCTCCGTTCGGCAACAGCGGTTTCAATCCTGAAGGCATCAATATTGGCGGTAAAGGTGGCGGCAGAAGCGCTGTAAAGGTTTGGGAAAAACGACAGTTTCAGAATTATTCTTCGGATGTGGAACTGAATACGCGCAATATCAAACTTGCCTTAAAACGCCTGAGAATACTGACACGGGAAGGCATCGAAGACGAGTTGGATTTGCATACTACCATAGAAAAAACCAGCCGAAATGGTGGTTATCTCGAAATAGAAATGCAACCTGCAAAAAAGAACCGCGTAAAAGTATTACTGTTTTTTGATGTAGGTGGTTCAATGGATCCATACGTAGAATTGTGCGAGCAATTATTCTCAGCAGCAAAATCGGAATTGAAACATCTGGAGTTTTTTTATTTTCATAACTGCGTGTATGAAAGTATCTGGAAAGACAATAATATGCGCTATAGCGACCGAATTCCAACGTTTGAAATTTTGCATAAATTCAATCAGGATTATCGGGTTATTTTTGTTGGCGATGCCACAATGTCGCCATATGAATTAACAGCACAAGGCGGAAGTGTGGAGCACTATAATGATGAAACCGGCATCGCATGGCTGCAGCGTTTTGTAACCAAGTTTCCCAATACGGTTTGGCTAAATCCAAGCAATGAATATTACTGGGATGGCACACCGACCGTAAAAATTATTAAAGAAGTCTTTAAAGACAGAATGTTTCCTATGACGCTGGATGGTTTGGCAAAAGCCATGAAAACATTAAAAGGAAAGAAAGTAGCACACTAATTATAACGTATAACTTATAACCTACAACAAATAACTTATGACAGAATTTAAAGGCACGGAAAACTACATAGCAACGGAAGAATTGCAAATTGCAGTGAATGCAGCCATTGCACTGGAAAAACCTTTATTGATAAAAGGAGAACCCGGAACAGGCAAAACTTTACTGGCATTTGAAGTAGCAAAAGCATTAAATAAACCGATGTTCACCTGGCATATAAAATCGACCACACAGGCACAGCAAGGTTTGTATGAATACGATGCCGTTGCCAGATTACGCGATTCACAGTTTGGCGATGAAAAAGTGAATGACATCTCACAATACATTATTAAAGGAAAAATGTGGCAGGCGTTTGAAAATGAAGAGCAGGCGGTTTTGCTGATTGACGAAATAGACAAAGCGGATATTGAATTTCCAAATGATTTGTTGTTAGAGCTGGATAAAATGGAATTCTATTGTTATGAATTACAAAAAACCATTAAGGCAAAAACACGACCGATCGTAATCATTACTTCCAACAATGAAAAAGAATTGCCGGATGCTTTCTTGCGCAGGTGTTTTTTCCATTATATCCGTTTTCCGGAACGACAAACTATGATAGATATTATCAATGTGCATTTTCCGCACCTGGAAGAAGAACTGATGGAAGAAGCATTGAAAGTCTTTTATGGTATTCGCGATATTCACGGCATCAAAAAGAAACCATCTACTTCTGAATTAATCGACTGGATTCGTTTGTTAAAGTTGGGAAAAAACACCAAAGAAGATTTACAAAAAATAGACTACTTAACGACACAACCACCATATTTTGGTTCATTGCTGAAAAATGAACAGGATTATGAGCACATCAATAAAGTGAAACGTGCCGGACAAAGTACGATGAGAAGATTTTA
>DAOORG010000013.1:0-19200 GCA_035389165.1 Chitinophagales bacterium | reverse complement strand
GATTTTTTCTTTCGGAAATGAAACTTCTTTTGCCATGATTATCAAAAATAGCAATAATATTAAAGATAATGTTGTTGTCAATGTGATAACAATGTTTATTTAAGGTTTTGGTAAAAGAAACTAGCTAATCCAACGTCTTCTTTTTTCTACTATTTTCCACGTATTATCTTTTTTCTTTAGAATTAATGCCCAACCATGCCCGCAAAGACCATAACAGTTGTAGTCAATCTGGATATATGCTGTTAATTTGTCTTTTGAAAATATTGGTACATAAAATGAATAATATGAAATCTGAGAAGGGTTAGTTGTATCTGAAATAAACTGGATTAATTTGTCATTGCTAATTATAGAAAAAGTATCCTTCCGATGTAATTGTCGTTCAATAAAAACAGAATCGTCTTTTGTGAAACATAGAGCAGTAGAGTCAAGTTTATATATAGTTCTTTTTGATTCTGTTAATAAGGAAGAAATATTTAGTTGTTGGTGAGCTAATAATTCATTTTTAGTATTATCATAGAGTTGTAAATTTCTTTTTAATGACATAATAAATGTACTGTCATTAATTTTTAAACCAATTGAATCTAATTTAATACTAGCTTGAATGATTTCATTAATTAAATCTTCGTTCGGTAAATCTGAAATGGATTTTTTTTTGAAATTACATGAAGTCAAACATGCAAATATTGCTATTGATATAAATATGTTAAAGAAATTCTTCATGAAATGTAAATTTACTCAATAGCATTATTTAAAAAATCGATGAATGGTTTTACGGTAACAGATAGTTCTGTAATAATTTTTATAAAATCTTTAGAAGTCAGGTCTTCATCTTTCAATTTCTTGAAGACAGTAAAGCCTTTTAATTTTAAATATTCAATGGCTTCATTCGTTTCTTCGTAGCCTTTTGGTGGTCTTTTTAATTTATTTTCAGTGCTTAAATCACCAAAGTTGTCTTTAAATTTTTTAGCAGAAATTATCTTCTTAAAGTCAGAAAAATTATAATCAATTTCCTGTCTTATTTTGGCTAACTCATCCGGCATTGGCATATAATTTCCTGCACCAAAGAAACAATTTCCCGGTTCTATATGCAGATAAAAACCTGCCGTATTGCTGCCTTTTCCGCCTTTGTTTAGGTAGGCACCCAAGTTGTTTTTGTAAGGATCTTTATTGGCAGAAAACCGAACATCTCTGTTGATTCTGAAGATGCATTTTTTAGGATCTAAATTGGCAACGGATGCATCTTTCTTGCCGTAATTTTTTATCCAGTCTTCAATAAACGATTTTATCTCGGTTTGAGCATTTTCGTATCGTTTCCGGTTAGCTTCAAACCAGGTTTTGTTGTTGTTTTTCTTTAATTCTTTCAGAAATTGGAGTGTATCATTTGACAGCATTTTTCTTTAGTTTTTGCTCGTTTTTGATAATCATTTCCAAGGTATCGTTTTTCAATAATTCCACCGTTTCATTTCGGATTGCCAGAAATGCCATACGGATACCGCAGGTATTTTCATCTTCGCATTCATCACATTTTTCATAATATTTATGCGTAACACAAGGCAGCAACCCAATAGCACCGTCAAAATACCGGATAATTTCTGCCAGATTCACATCAGCCGGTTGTTTTATTAAATAGTAGCCACCACCTTTTCCTTTTTTTGAGTTTAAAATGCCTGCATTGCGTAAATCGAGCAAGATAGTTTCCAGAAATTTCTTAGGAATGTGTTCATGCTCAGCTATTTCACTAATTAAAACAGGCTCTCTGGGTGGTTTTTTGGCCAGGTATACTAATGCATTAATGGCGTATTTTGTTTTCTTGGATAACACTTTTGAATTTGAAAATTTGAACTAATTTTTATTTACGAACTCCATTTTAAGCAATATATAGATATTAGTAAAATGAAATAATTTGAAAATGGTATTATCTCATAAATATACTCAATTTTAGAAGTCTATGGATTAAATAGAGAAAATAATTTTCACAATTTTAGAAGTTGTGCGTAAAAACTTATGGCTTATTACTTACTCCTTACTACTTTTACAGTATGAGTTTTAAATATAATGCCACCACATTAACCACATTAGAATCTATTTTTAAAGAGAATAACTATGTTATTCGTTATGAAAAAGGCAGGTTTCAATCCGGTTATTGTATTTTACAGGATAAGCGAGTGGCAGTGGTCAATAAGTTTTTTGAAACGGAAGCACGCATCAATGCGTTGATTGATATTTTATCTCAAATAGAGGTAGACACCAGTTTGTTGGATGATAAACAACTCAGGTTATTTGAGCAATTAGCACAACAAAAACTGGAACTGGATTAATTTTCCTGATATTTATCTGCTATGAAATTTACGTTTCTCGGAACAGGCACTTCACAAGGTGTACCGGTTATAACCTGTACATGCGAAGTCTGTCTATCATCAGATAAAAAAAACAACAGAACTCGTACTTCTTTAATGATTCAGTCAGAAACGACTACTGCGGTGATTGATACGGGTCCGGATTTCCGTTTTCAAATGTTGCGCGAACAAGTGAAAGATTTAGATGCTGTGGTTTTTACACATGGACACAAAGATCATGTGGCTGGTTTAGACGACATTCGACCGTTTAATTATTTATTGGGTAAAACGATAAATGTATATGCAGAAGAACGCGTGCAACAAATCCTGAAAAATGAGTTTTCTTATGCCTTTGAACCGCAGGATTATGCCGGCGCACCTCAAATTAATTTGAATACTATTGATGAAACTTCTTTTGTCGTTGGTGATATTTTGTTTGTGCCAATTCGTGCATTACATAATAAGTTGCCAGTTTTAGGTTTTCGCATAAACGATTTTACGTATATCACGGATGCCAACTTTATTAGTGATGAAGAACTCGAAAAAATAAAAGGAAGTAAAGTTTTAGTTTTAAATGCGCTACGAAGAGAAACACATTATTCGCATTTCAATTTAGAACAAGCTATAGAAATAGTAAAAAAGGTGAAGCCTGAACGTGCATATTTTACGCATATTTCACACCATTTAGGCTTACATGAAAAAGTAGAAAAAGAATTGACTGAAAATGTATTCTTGGCATATGATGGCTTAGTAATTAACTGCTGAATTGTATAATTATAGAATTGTGTAATTATACAATTCTATAATTCACTAATTAGTTTTCGGTTTATACTTTGAGCCAGTCAGAATTTTCTGTCCATCTTTTATGGCTATCAATTCTTTTAAGGTGGTGTTTGGATTTTCTTTCATATACGCTTTCACAATTTGCCAGCCGAGCCATGCACCAACTTTTCCCGGACTATTGCTCGGCATTCCATAAGTAGATGGGCCATCTTTTACATATTTGAACTGCTCAAAGTCAGTATTGTATAGTAATTTATCATTTAAAAAATAAGCCCAGATTTGTGTTTCATTTTCTACACAAAATTTCCATTGTGTGTTATCGTATTTTATAATATCATTTTCGGTTTTCTCAGGTAATAAGCTTTTCATCGCATATAAAATTTTACCTTCAGCAATCATTTTATCTAATAAGGTAGATTTGTCGTCAGGCACCGGCACAATATTCGATATTAAAACATTTGCACAATCTATTGCCATATATTTCTGGTCAAACGTTTTTATCATGAATGTATATTCCTGAAAAATGGCCGGATAGTAAATGTATTTCGGACCTAAATATTTATCTAAAGAGATGGCTAAGATTGAATCAGTTGCCGTGAAGACGGAATAAGAAAATTCAGAGATGCATGTAACAACTTTTGGAATTGGTTTCTCAGGGAAATAGCTTTTATAGTTTGCAAATGCAATTTGTAAATCTTCTTTTAAAAAATCGAGATTGTTGAATTTATACTGAACGGTGTCATACAAACCTTTCATCGCTTTTTTAGTAATGAAATCCTGCATTACATTTAACTGTGTGCCTTTATCACCTACATCCGGAATGTTTAACACCTGATTGTAAAATACATTGTAAAAAACAGGATATTTTTTTTCAAGCTTTACCAAATCAACATCCAGCAGATTCGGGTCACAAGCAAATAATTCCTTTTCAAATCGGATAATGTCAACTGAAACCTCAGATTTTTTTATTTCTTTTTCCTTTTTAGGAAGGTTCTGACGATTGCATGTACATGAAAATGTAATCAATAAAGTAAAAATGGATAAGAGTATTCTTTTTTGCAGATTCATTTGCATTATTCTTTAATCTCACAAAAATAAGATAAAATTAGTATCTAATTATTTATTTGAAAGAACTTATTACTTTTGATAATTTTAAACAAAAAAGATACAAAAGAAAACATAAGATGAGAGATAAGCGTTTGACAAAAAAATATTTGACGGATTTAACATATCAAATTACAGGCGCTGCCATTGAAGTCCACAAAAAATTAGGTCCAGGTTTGTTAGAAAGTGTTTATCACAAATGTTTAATGCATGAACTTTCGTTAAGAAATATAAGTTATACTTCAGAATGTAGTGTCTCTGTAATCTATAAAGGTTTAGATGTCGATACGAGACTTAGATACGATTTGTATGTAGATGAAGTAATTGTAGTTGAATTAAAAGCAGTTGACTTATTTCATCCTATACACGAAGCAAAATTATTAACTTATATGAGATTGTTGGATGCTCCAAAAGGAATTTTAATAAACTTTAATGTTGTAAATTTATACAGAGATGGACAAAAAACGTTCGTAAATGATTTATTTAGAAATATTCCAGAAGAATAAATTGTAAATTTTACTGAAACTTTTGTTTCCTTTTGTTTCTTTTGTGACAAGATAAAATGTAAAAATGAAAATAGGATTAGCACAGCTTAATTATATGATTGGTGATTTCAACGGCAATTTTGAAAAAATGAAATCAGCCATTGAAAAAGGTATTGCAGAAAAAGCAGATATTTTATTGTTTAGCGAGCTATCCGTTTGCGGTTATCCGCCAAGAGATTTTTTAGAGTTTCACCATTTTATTCATGAGTGCGAAAACGTGATTGGAAAATTGGCTGCTCTGGCTGGAAATAAAATTGCGATTGTTGTTGGTGCACCTTCCAGAAATCACTCTAAACATGGAAAAGATTTGTTCAACTCAGCTTATTTTATTGAAGATGGCAAAGTAAAAAACATAGCGCATAAAACCTTGTTGCCAACATACGATGTGTTTGACGAATATCGTTATTTTGAGCCAAATCACACCTTTGAATTGGTAGATTTTAAAGGCAAAAAATTAGCCATTACTATTTGCGAAGATATTTGGGACACCGGTGAAATAAATCCGTTGTATAAAATAAATCCGGTGGCTGAATTGGCAAAACTACAACCAGATATCTTATTCAATTTATCAGCTTCGCCGTTTAATTATAATCAGGCGAAAAAAAGAATTGATGTAGTGCGTAAGAATGCGACAGCCTTTAACTTGCCTGTTTTTTATTGCAATTGCGTAGGTGCACAAACTGAATTGATTTTTGATGGTGGTTCTGTGGTGATGAATGCGAATGGTGAAGTGATTGACGAAATGCCATATTTTGAAGAGTGTATTCGTTTTTACGATTTAGCGTCGACTGTCGACGGTCGACAGTCGACTGTGGACAATCAACAAGACAAAAATCCAACAAAACTAATTCATGATGCATTAGTATGCGGTATTCAGAATTATTTTCAAAAATTAGGATTTAAAAAAGCAATACTTGGCTTAAGCGGTGGAGTTGATTCTGCGTTAGTATTAGTGTTGGCGGTGCGAGCGCTCGGAAAAGAAAATGTGTTGAGTGTGTTGATGCCGTCGCAATTTTCTACATCACATTCTGTAGATGATAGTTTAAAGCTGGTAGAAAACTTAGGCTCGCCACATAAAATAATTCCGATAAAAGAAATGTTTGATGTGTATGATAAAATTCTACAGCCGCATTTTGAAAATAAACCTTTTGACGTCACCGAAGAAAATTTACAAGCGCGAATTCGCGGAAATTACCTGATGGCGTTGAGCAATAAATTTGGATATATCTTATTAAACACCACGAATAAAAGTGAAGCAGCCGTTGGTTACGGAACTTTGTACGGCGATATGTGCGGTGGCTTGGCTGTGTTGGCGGATGTGTACAAAACGCAGATTTATGAAGTATGTAATTACATCAACAAAGATGAAGAAATAATTCCAACTCATATCTTGACAAAAGCACCGAGCGCGGAATTGCGCGAAGGACAAAAAGATTCGGACTCATTACCTGATTATGCCATTTTGGATAAAGTGTTGTATCAATACATAGAACAACATCAAGGTCCAGATGAACTCGAAAGTTTAGGCTTTGATGAAAAATTAGTGACACGCATTTTACGTATGGTGAATAGAAATGAATTTAAACGCCATCAAACGCCGCCAATTTTGCGTGTTTCACCAAAAGCATTTGGTTCAGGAAGGCGATTGCCTATTGTAGGAAAATATTTGGAAAGTTAATTCATCTTATATGCAAATCAATTTTCTCAGAACTAAAACGATTGATTATCCGTCAGGTTCTGCTCTGGAATTTTACAAGAATACATTATATGTGATAGGTGATGACATAAATTGCGTGCATTGTTTAAATGATGAATGGAATGAAATCAATCAACTTAAATTATTTGAATTCGATGGTGTTCGTATTCCAAAGCCTGAAAAGCCAGATTTAGAATGTGCCACCATAATAGGCGATATGTTGTATGTGGTTGGTTCCGGTTCTAAATCACCGCAACGCGATGTTGCGTTTTTGATTAATTTATCAGACAATAAAATAAAGAAAATAAGCACGGCTGCTTTCTATTCTATTTTCAGAGATAGAAACCTGATTGCTGAAATGAATATTGAAGGTTTTACAGATTGCAAAGACAAACTCTTGTTTTTTAATCGTGGAAATACACAGCAGCCGAATCAGTTAATTATCACTGATCAAAAGATTTTAAAGAAGCAATTTCCGGATAGATTTAAGGTGATGCCAATAACTATCGGCAAACTAAATGAAATTAATCTTGGAATTTCAGGCGCATGTTACGATGAAAAAAGTGACATTTTATTATTGACTGCTTCTGCTGAAGACACCAGTAATGCTTACGATGATGGTGAAATTATCGGCAGCGTCATTGGTGTTGTTTATAATGCTTATCAAAAATTAAACAATCAGGAAATAGTAATTGATGAATTAATTGAATTAGATGCCGTCAATCCTGTTTTTGTCAAACAAAAAATAGAATCTATTTGCATTACTAAGCAATCAGAAAAAAAATATACCTGCACTTTAGTTGCCGACAACGACGATGGAAAGTCCGTGTTGTTTGATGTGGAAGTGCAGCTTTAAAAAAAAACTTTTCCAAAGTTGAAAACTTTGGAAAAGTTAAACTATTAAACTATTCTATTTCTTCAAATCCAATGCTTTGTTAATTACGTAAGCTATATGAGCTCTGTGTGCTTGAGTTCCTGCATCGCTGCCATATGGTGTTTCCATCCATTTTAAAATACGTTGCACTTCGCCAAATGCTGCAGATTTTGAAGTGTATGAATAAGTACCTTTTGAGTCAACAATATTTATTAATCTGCCTACATATTCTTCCTGTAAATTCTGTCTGATAGTAGAAACGGAAGCACCTAAATCTTCTAAAAATACGCCATTTGTGATATCCTTCAAAGCAGCATTTAAACTGTATTTATTTCCATACATTTTAGAATCTGTAAGTCGTTGTAAAACGCTAGCATGCAACAGTTGGTCTAAAACACCACGTTGAATGTTTAATACTCTGTCGTGAATTTTCGGATCTTCTGTTTCTCTTCTAAACTCTTGTCCGCGACGTTGCATTTGCAAATAATTGTAAATTTCAGCAGGAACGGTGAAGGCAGTTTTAGAGAATGCATATTTGCTGATTGCCTGCATGGCACGTTTTTGATCTTCTAATGCAATTGGTGTAAATGGTTTTGTTGTAGCATCTTGTCCTATGAAATTTCTGTTTACGTACACACCGCCAACATATCTGCTGATTACATTTAAACTACGAGCATAATGGCCGGAAAGTGTCAGATAAGCACTTCGTAATTGATGATACGATTGATCTGTAGTGCTATATTTTGTTAACAGTTTAGGTAGTGCATCGTTTACCATTTTTATATTTCCAACTGCATATGTTATTGCATCATCAGACATATCGTAGAGGTTGCCTCTTGGGTCAATTCCTTTTCCGCTTGCACGCATGTCGTCAGCATCATTTTTAAATCTGTATTCTTTCTTCACAGATTCTGACAGTATTTTTTTCAAGGCTGCTTTTTCTTCCGCTTCATCCTGAATATGTGTATATCCATATTGAATGGCCCATTTGTCATAAGGTCCGGGTTTGATATCAAAAAACAAACCTTGTTTGCTTTTATCAGATGAAATATTCGGAATCGTATAATCCATCACAGAGGCCGTTAAACCTACGGTTGCACCAAATACAGGATCTTGAACCTGTTCAATGTTATTCATTTGTGAACCGATAAAATTATGCATCAATCCAAACGTGTGTCCAACTTCGTGCAATACTAAATCATACAGAGCTTGTTTCAAAAACTCATGTTTATCCAAATCTGAAAAGCCAAATGCATTTAACATTTCTGTGCCGTATAAAATATTTTGGTGCATAGTTTCGCCAAATGCACAATCATCATAATGTAAATGAGTTTCAGGTTGTTGATTATCCAAAGCCGTAATGTCATAAAGTTTTTCTAAAGGCAAACGGTTTGTCATAAAAATATATTCCAACATAATATCTGCACCTAAAATTTCTCCGGTACGTGGATTTACGAAACTTGGTCCGTAACCGCCATAAGGTGGTCTTGGTGACGCTGTCCATCTTAGTACATTATATCGAATGTCTTCTGCTTCCCAACTTGCCGTATCTGATTGTTCGTAGCACTCTACTGCATTTTTAAATCCGGCTTGTTCAAATGCTTCATTCCAGGCTAAGACTGCATTTTTAATAACTGGTCTGAATTCTTTAGGCGTGGTTTTTTCAATCCACCAAACGATTGGTTTTACAGGCTCAGATAATTTTTCATTTGGATTTTTCTTAACCAAATTCCACTTGTGAATTAGATCTTTCCAAGGTGTTGGACTGGTAGAAGTTTGATCAGTGATTTTTTCCATAAAGTAACCCACGCGTGGATCATCATATCTTGGTCTGAAATCATTTTGCGGTACTTCAATTAAACTGTGTTGTAATTTTACAGAAACAAATCGTGCATCGGTAATTTCATCAGCACCATAATTTACCGGCAACGGATTGTCGTAAACATATTCTACAGAAACATCCGTATTGTTCGGGAAATTTTTAACGGCAAGATATTTTGATTTTTTGCTGTTTAAATTACCGAGTGAAAATGCATCCGATTTATCTGTCGGCATTTTAGACGGTTTAATCTGTGTAATGTTTTCACCAAGAAATAAATTATCTGCTTCAATTAAATACGTTTTACCTGTGGCAGCTGCTATTTTCTCAGATAAGAAAAGCGATTTGTTGATGTTGGCATCTTTTGCTTTGCTCAGTTCTGTATTTTCATCAAAATAGAAAGTGGTGTTTTGTAAAACGAAATCGATTCTGTCAAAATATTTTTCAATTTTAAAAATAGAATTGTCTTTATAGCCACCACGTGCATAGCCTGCATCCAGATAGCCGTCCAGCACATAAGCAAAATAGATATACTCTTTGCCAATTTTATCATCTGTAATTTCAAGATAAGTTTTTCCGGTTGTTGTGTCTTGATAGATGGTGAATAAACCACTTATCTTTTTACATTTTTCGGTTACTTCTTTAATGGTTTTAAATTGTGGTTTGCTTTCTTTTTTAGTAGAATCTTTTACTGCTGTTTTTATCGAATCTGTCATCGTTTTTACAGATGCAGTGGTATCTTCTTTTTTCTTTTTATCTTTTTTTGCATACACATTAAAAGATAGGAAAATGGCAGCAGCAATAATAATTGAACCTTGTTGGAATAACTTCATTTTAATTGGATTAGTTGAACAAAAATAACTGTTTTTCATTGATTTTTTAAATAAAAAACCATTCTGTTATTAGTAGAATGGTTTTTCAGAATATTACAGCTTTATCTTATTCTTTTGTGTATTGGCAACATTGCGGCAGATTTTTATATGCTGTATCAGAAGCTTTAAACTTATCTGTGTCGTAGCCTGCATTCGCAATATTTTGCTGAATCTGGTCAAGCGTGGTTTTAGTTGGAACAAAAGCAACGGTTAAAATATGCGTTTCTTGATTCCAAATTGCATTTTTAACACCTTCAATTTTTGCAGCTTTTTCAATTCTTTCTTTACACATTTCACAGTTGCCGGAAATTTTAAACGATGCTTTTGTTATGGCATCTTTTGCATGCATATTCACTGAAAACAGTATAAGCATACTCAGTAACATCAGGATTGTCTTTTTCATTTTTCTATTTTTTATGATTAATTAGTTGGTTGCTTCCAGATCCATATCGCATTTGGAACATTTTCCTTGTTTGTCAGATGTTATATCTTTATGCATCGGACAGGCGTACATTGCCATTTTATTTTCAGCATCTTTATTTTCAGCATCCTTGCTGCAGCAAGCTTTCTTTTCACCGCTTACATTTCCGGTAGAATCTTTAGTACAACAGCTATTTGCTTTTCCAGTTGTACATTTATCACAACATTGTTTATCGGCTGTACAATCTCCATTGCATTTGTCACAGCAAGATGATGCTTTGGCACAACAAGCTTTTTCTTCACCTACTTTGCATTTGTCACAACATTTATTTGCGGTTGTACATGCATTTGTGCATTTATCACAGCAAGGTGTGTCTTTACAGCAGCTTGCTTTTTCACATTTTTCACCGTCTTTGCATTTTTTATTATGGCAAGATGTGAATCCGATTAATGTAACTATCATTACCATAATGACTGTTACAATTGATTTTGTTTTTTTCATTTTATTTTTGTTTATTTTTTTAATTGATAAAAATTCTAAATCCACCGTACACGTTTGCACCAGTTATAGGTGCAAACACCTGATAGGTATCAAAAAGCGTGCTAAATGGTGTTCCTAAAATAGGATTTTTTTGTCTGAAATTCGTTATGTTTTCAGCACCAACAAATATTTCTGCATGTTTGAAGTATTTAAGTATCTGTGCATTTAATAAAACATAACGTGGTGAATAGCGTTTGCCGGCATCGCTTTCAAAACTATTCGGTAATCTGCGTTTACCATTGATATTAGTGTTTACATCAAATTGCCATTGTTGGTTTGGTGTTTTGTAGCTCAACGCAACCAACCCTTTATTCAATGCTTGCAGCGGTTTTTGCAATAACACACCATGATAAGTGGTGCGCACATCTTCCAAGCGATAAGCCGTTTTCAAATCCAATCCTTTAAGTATTTCAAAATTAAACTCTACTAATAAACTATTTGAAAAAGATTTACCTTTTAATTTTGAAATGGTTGCTGTGTTATCAGCATTATCTATATCAATAATAGCTTGTTTTGTAAAATCAGTTCTGAAAAAATCAACAGAAAAATTTCCTTCGCGATTAAATAAATTAAATTTTTGCGTTAAAGAAACTCCATAATTCCAGGCTACTTCTTTTGTCGGATTTTCTTGAAAAACAAGATTTCGCGAACTAGCCAATAATGATTGATTTTCCGTTAGAATGTTTGGTGCTCTGAAACCGCTGCCAGCGGCAACACGCAATGTTGTAGTCGTTGTTAAATCAAATTTTGCGTGTATTCTAGGGCTTACCTGAAATCCTGCACGTGAATGATAATCGCCGCGAACACCGGAAACTAAAGTTATTTTTGAATTCCATTTAAAAGTATATTCCGCAAAAAAACCTGGTACAATATCATTTCTGTGGATTTGAACTGAATCTAATTGTTCATCAATTTTATCATACACAAAATTAGCGCCACCAACAATTATATGATTGTCGTTATCTTTTATGTTTGTTTGATATAAAACAGTTCCGGTAAACGTTGCTTGTTTCGTGTCAAATTGTTTGAAACCATAAGTTGATTTTTGTTGATGATATACACCGGAAAATTGTGTACCTAAACTTTTATCGCCATGGTCGTCAAAAATATAGCCTGTTTTTGCAAATGCTTCCACACGTTTTGTGTTGATGTTGATGCCATACAAAGGCAATGAATCGTTTTGCTGATGATGAATACTGGTTTGCCCGGCGATGCGATTTTCACTCAACACTTTTATCATGTATTGGCCTTCTAATTTATCACCTTGATAATTCCAGCGATTCAGTAAATTATACTGTTTCATTAAAGGCATATCCAAAAAACCATCCTTATTCATGTCTTGTTTTAAAGGCACAAATGCACCATTTGCCATCAGCATCGTTCCCAGTTTTTTGTTGATTTTATGATTCAATAAAAGATTAGTTTCAATACGACCATTTTGATTGCCAAATAGATCGAAAAATAATTTTGTTGAATCGTTAAAACTACTTTTAAACTCAACGTTCATGGAGCCTGTAATACCTTCGTAACTATTTTTTACGGAAGGCACACCTTTGGAAACCGAAATGGATTTCATCCAAGGCGCAGGAATATTATCTAACCCAAAAGTAGCGGTAACACCACGCATAAATGGAACACCTTCCAAAAGATTTTGTACGTAAGTTCCGTTCAGTCCTAAAAGTTTAATTTCTTTAGCACCGGTAACTGCGTCGCTGTAGTTAACATCAACGGATGCATTGGTTTGAAAACTTTCGGATAGATTACAACAGGCAGCTTTCTTCAATTCACCGGCTTCAATTTTTTCTGTTTTAATTGGATTGATGGATGAAATAAAATTGGTTTGCCGTTTCCCTTTTATTTTAACTTCACCAAGTTGAATTTCTGGTTGCAATTCAATAGTAATATTAATTGGGTTGTTGATTTGAATTGTATCGTTTATATAACCAATGTAAGTTACAACAATGGCTTTTGGTAAGCTGTCCATTACATCTAATACTGCAATCCCATGTTCATCGGATGTAGCACCGACAACGGTATTCAGCCATTGCACATTGGCACCGAGTAAAAATTCTTTTGTTTTTTTATCGGTAATTGTAATTTTTATTTTTTGTGGAGTTTGGCTTAATGTATGTAGACTTATAAAAAGCAACAGTAACAAAAGCCATCTGTTTTGTTTTTTCATTTTAATAATTAATAGATGAAGAATATTGTTTCGGAAACAATACGCTTATCTACTAACAACGAAAAATTTGCAGTTTAATGGAAGAAGGTTGAAGTATAGATTTTATCTGAAACAGATTATCAGGTGGTGATAATCCGGAATAATGATTTTCAAAAATTTGTTGGCTGAAGGAAAATAAATTAATTGAAAATAAATTGGCGTTAATTTGTTTTTCAATCGGAATTAAAAACATTTGTTTCGCTATAAAACCTTCAAAGTAAAGTTTACTGAATATTTGAGTATGAGAGCAACAATCCTCTTTCGGTTTTAATCCCATTTTTTCGCAGCAAGGAGAAAGTACTGCTTCGTTTTCGCAAGTTGGTTCAGTAAACACACAAAAGCTGCGAGTATTGGAAGTATTACAAATGTGTTCAAACACAGCAATGCCATTACTTGCCACAAAAACAAGTGTTGCGAGTAGTATTGCAGATATGTTTGTTTTATACTTCATATTGTTTAAAGTAGTAAAAAAGGATTTTTACTAATACTATTCAAATGTAGCACCAAATATTGGTTCTCGGCGATTAAAAATGTTTATATATAGTTAAAATTATTTTTCTGAAATATCCTCAACTTACTTTACCTTTATTCAAGTTTGAAAATAAATGGGATTTTTAGATATCATACAAAACATTACAAAACCGAAACAGCACAATGATGTGGATGCTTTCCTGACTAAATTTCCGAATAAAGTGGGCTCTTATGGGTATGATCCATGGGGTTTTAATATCAATGGTATAAAACCATTTGTAGGTGCAGGTAAGTTCTTTTATGATAATTATTTCCGCGTAGAAACACATGGAATGGAAAATATTCCAAAAAATGGCAGATGCCTGATAATTGCAAATCACAGCGGACAATTGCCATTGGATGCAATGATGCTGGGTTATTCGATGGTGACGAATGAACATGCACCACGAGCACCCAAAGGCATGTACGAACGTTTCGTTCCGCAGGTGCCATTCATCAGTTCTATCTTCTCACAATGGGGCGGCACGGTGGGCGACCCGGAAAATTGTATAAAGATGCTCGAAAATGAAGAAGCGGTAATGGTTTTTCCGGAAGGTGCGCGCGGTATTTCAAAACCTTACAAAAAGAAATATCAGTTGCAGCGGTTTGGTTTAGGATTTATGTACATGGCATTGCAGACGAAATCACCTATAATTCCAGTAGGAATAGTTGGTTGCGAAGAATCAATTATCAATTTCGGTAATATCGATATCTTACAACGACTGATTAAGTTTCCGGCTGCACCGGCACTTATACCATTTGTTTTTCCTTCTAAAGTGATTATTAATGTTGGAAAACCAATGTATTTTGAAGGAGATGCTTCAAGAGAATATCAGGTTCAGGATATGGTGGACACAGTTAAAGCAGAGATTAAAAACCTGATGAATACAGGGTTGAAACAGCGAAAAGGAATTTTTAGTTAAATCATAATTTTTTGATATACAGTTATTTATAAGTGTAATTCTGTGTAAATTTCCATTTTTTTAAAAAAATTCAACACGATATCAATAATATTGTATACATTTACTATACGAAACGAAATATTGGTAAAAACCCTAATCCTTTTATTTAATATTTCCATTTTTATTGTACAGCATTTATGAATTGGCACTAAACCGTGTTTAATGGTTTTTTATCAGTCATACTTTATTTGTTTAAATATTATTGACATTCATCTATATTAACTAACATTTAAAACAAAAAAAATGAAATTTAAAACCCCTAACTTATTAACGATGGCCGCACTGATGTGTACGCTATTCTTCAGCTCTTGTCAAAAAGAGACTGGCATCATGCCACAAGATTCCGGAACAACCGGCGCAAGAATTCCAATAGATCCGTTAGATGATGGTATATTAATACCATTAGCAGGCAATGCGTTTATTACGAAGCCTGTTTCAGGCGGAAAAGAAGTCATTACTGCAACTGGTTTGTCTAACTGGACAAACAGTGGTGCAATTACAAGTACCTATTTCAGAGCAGGTCAAACAGGTGAACTGTTTATTGCTATCAACGCATCTGTACCTTCCGGTAACAGCACGATTAAAGTAATAGTAAACGGAAAAGAGTTTACCGTGTTAGGCATGTCTGGTAATACAAATAAAAAATACAGAGTTGGTTTAATCAATATTACGCAGCCTGGCTATGTAAAAGTTGATTTACAAGGCGTCACAAATACTTCAAACGGTACCTTTGCGAATGTCTCAGATATCGTAGTTTATGGACCAGCTACCACTTCTGGTTTATCTTTTGCTAATGTTGCAGCTAATTACACTGCGTCCAGAGCAGGAGCCGGTATCAGTTTAAATTACATTACAAATGGTCATAATGCTGAATGGTTTTATAATGAAATATCTGTACCAACTGGTTCTGATGTTGCAGGTACTAATTTTGTAAGCAATGGTTTTAATGGTGGAAGCGCAGGTTTACAAACAACCGCAAACGGAGAAAAAAGAATTGTATTTTATGTTTCAAATTATAAAACAGATGAAACTAAATTAGTAAGAAAAGGTGCCGGTACAACAATAGATGCTGATATAACAACAGGTAAATCTATCTATATGCCATTTGACTGGAAAGCAAATACCAGTTATAAATTTATAACACAATCTAAAGCGGATGCATTAGGTAATACAACTTTCTCTGCATGGGTATTTACACCTGAAGATAATCAGTGGAAAGTGATTGGAAGCTGCAGCAGAACAAATTCAGGAAGCTTCCAGACAGGTTTGTATTCTTCTTTGCAAGGAATGAATGCCGATAATGGTTATGCAGGAAGACGAATGAGAAGTTATAATCAGTGGATTCATTCTAATGGTAACTGGACAGAAGTGACTGCAGCTACATTTAAAGGTGATGCAATTGCTGAAAGTAAACAACGTATGGATTACACAGCAAGTGCAGACTACAGTGCCTATCACTTAAAAAGTCAGGGATTCTTTTCGGATAACCTGCCGTTAAATACAAATTTAAACAGATTGCCTACCACCAATCAACCGACAGTAGATTTGGTGAGTTTGCCGTAGTCAATTTTGGGAACAGAAATTAAAAATGCCGGATTATTTAATCCGGCATTTTTAATTTAATACTATACTTCTTTAATACTGTTTAATCAAATTTCAACGACTCTTTTACTTTCTTTTTTTCTAAGGCCATTTCCAGTACTTCGTCCATCGCTTCCACATAATGAAATTTCAACCCTTTGATAAAATCAGCAGGAACTTCTTCTACATCTTTTTCATTCTCTTTACATAAAATAATTTCTTTGATACCGGCACGTTTCGCTGCTAATATTTTTTCTTTAATGCCACCCACCGGTAATACTTTTCCTCTTAACGTAATCTCGCCGCTTAATGCGGTAAATGATTTAATTTTACGTTGTGTAAATAATGATGTAAGTGCTGAAAGTATAGCAATGCCGGCACTTGGGCCATCTTTTGGTATCGCACCTTCAGGTACATGAATATGTAAATTCCAATCTGTAAAAGCTTGTTTCGGTATTTGCAGCATGTCTGCTTTTGTTTGCAGATAACTCAGTGCCGTATTAAAGGATTCTTTCATCACGTTACCTAAATTTCCTGTAATCGTCAACGCACCTTTTCCTTTGCTTACAGATGATTCGATAAATAAAATATCGCCGCCCATCGGTGTCCAGGCTAATCCAATGGCCACACCACATGGATTGTTCTCAGAATATTTATCGTGGTTGTATTTAGGTTTGCCTAAAATCCTGGTAATATCTTCTATGGAAATAACAGGATTGTAATCTTCTTCTATAGCTACACTTTTTGCCACATTACGCATAATCGAAGCAATCACTCTGTCCAGTTCTCGAACACCGCTTTCGTAAGTATAATTGTGTATTAAGTGTTGTATCGCTTTGTCGTTCAATTTCACCTGACTTGCTTTTAAACCATGTGCTTCACGTTGTTTGGAAACTAAATGTTTTCTGGCAATTTCTGTTTTCTCTTCTAATGAATAACCACTTAACTGTATCACTTCCATTCGGTCGCGCAAGGCAGGCTGGATTTCTCCTAAACTGTTCGCTGTTGCAATGAATAATACTTTAGATAAATCGTATTCAAGCTCTAAGAAGTTATCGTAGAATGTCGTGTTTTGTTCCGGATCTAACACTTCCAACAAGGCAGAAGACGGATCACCACGGTGGTCTTTTCCAACTTTGTCAATCTCATCTAAAATAAAAACCGGGTTGGAAGATTGAACCTTCTTCAAAGATTGAATAATTCGACCCGGCATCGCACCGATATAGGTTTTGCGATGTCCACGAATTTCACTTTCATCATGCAAACCACCTAAAGACATACGTACATATTTTCTGTCTAAGGCACGTGCAATACTTTTTCCTAAGGATGTTTTACCAACGCCCGGAGGTCCGATAAAACATAAGATTGGCGACTTCATATCGCCTTTTAATTTTAATACGGCAAGATATTCTAAGATTCTGTCTTTAATTTTATCCAGTCCGTAATGGTCTTCATCCAGGATTTTCTTTCCACGTTTTAAATCAAAATTGTCTTGCGTAGTTTCATTCCAGGGCAACTCTGCCATTAAATCCAGATAGTTCAATATTACTGAGTATTCAGCAGCTGCAGGATTGATACGTTGTAGTTTTCCTATTTCTTTATCAAACGCTTTCGCCACTGCTTCCGGCCATTTTTTTTCTTTTGCTTTTTCTTTCAGACGGTTTACTTCCTCCTGATACATATCGCCGCCTAATTCTTCCTGAATGGCACGTAACTGCTGATTTAAGAAATAATCACGTTGCTGTTTGTCAATATCCGTTCTGGTTTTATTATGGATATTTGCCTTCAGTTCCTGCAACTGTAATTCCATATGCAGATATTTCAATACTTGCTGTACGCGTTCATGTGCATCATTGGTTTCCAGAATTTGCTGCTTCTGCGGTAATTCTATATTCAGGTTAGACGTAATAAAATTGGCTAAGAATTTTATCGTATTGATATTGTTCAATACAATTTTTGCTTCATTCGGAATATTCGGCGACAGTTCGATGATTTTATTAGCCATGTCTTTCAGGTTGTCCATCATGGCTTTTTCCTGTTGCTGGTCAATCATCGGAACGTCTGTAATGTATTCCACTTCTGCTTCTATAATTGGGTCAGATGAAACATTTTGTTTCACAATAAAGCGTTTTACACCTTGCAGAATTAGTGTGTTGCCGCCATCCGGCATGGATAGCATTTTAATGATTTTTGCGGTAGTGCCCATTGTGTACAGGTCGCCCGGTTCCGGTTCTTCAATTTTCGTATCGCGCTGCGCAATAACACCAATGTATTTATTCTCTTTATACGCTTTTTTAACCGCTTTGATGGATTTCTCTCTTCCAACAGAAATAGGAATCACGACTCCTGGAAACAAGACATTATTTCTCAAGGGCAAAATAGGCAGTACCTTCGGAAGGTGGTCGCTGTTGGTGTTGTCATCTTCTTCGATAGACAGCAAGGGCACCATTTCCACATCTTCGTCCATTATATTGGATAATTCTATTTTTTGAAACATTTGGTAAATTTAATTCAATTTCGACAATATGACATAAACCTTACTACAAATAAGGTTTTTTAATAGAAGCAAGATGTGTGCCGAGCTTGTATTTTGATAACAGACAAGAAAAAATGGCAGAATATAGAATAAATTTTGTTCCCCAATTTTTATTCTTATTTTTGCATCCCGTTCCGAAGTTTCGGAATTGGAAACAACAAAGGAGACGTGTCCGAGTGGTTGAAGGAGCACGCCTGGAAAGTGTGTATATGGGAAACTGTATCATGAGTTCGAATCTCATCGTCTCCGCAAAAAAAAAGTGCTGATAATTCAGCACTTTTTTAATTTCAGAATTATTATTACCACGACCGAGTGGCTGAAGGAGCATCCCGATAGCTATCGGGAGAAAGTGTGTATATGGGAAACTGTATCATGAGTTCGAATCTCATCGTCTCCGCAA